>DXUR01000244.1:1343-5219 GCA_019417795.1 Clostridiales bacterium
GGCATAGCGCAGCTTGGCCGCCTTCAAAATGCCGTGATCTACCGCGCCGTTGGCGTTATTGACAGTCTCATTCCAGACGATGGTAAGGTCATTGAGGCTGCGATAATTCCCGCTGAGGGAAGCGAAACGGAAGTCTCCGCCCACGACGGCGTTGCCGCTGCTGGTCAGGGCAGACAGAGAGCCGGGGAAACTGTTGGACATGGTGCCGCTGCCGTCCACAGCTAACAGCTGAATATCGCTGCTGCCGTCTCGGACACTATGCCAACCGATGACAAATCGGTCATCCCCGATGCCGAAGTTGGCTGCAACGACCTGGGGGTTTTCGTCAAGATTGCTGTCACGGGTTGCCAGCATGGCTGTACCGGGAGTTCCGTTAGCAGCCACGGTACAATAGGCAATCTCGTAGTCGGAGGTATCTCCGGTTTCGCTGCGGTCCAGCGAGTAAACCGCCATAGCGGTTCCGTCGGGCAGCATGGCCGCCTGCAACGCCTTCACGCTGCCAGTAGCACCGTTATAAAGCATTTTGGCCTCGCTCCAGGTGCCGCTGTCATAGCAACGGTACATGATACAATCTCTGGTAGTGAAGTTCAGCAGGTTGTTGCTGCCCTGCGTACCGGGATCGGGGGTGTAGACGCTGCGCCAGAACACGATGGCCTTGTCGTTGCCGCCCACTGCCGTGGCTGGGGCCAGATCCGGCGTGCCGTCGTTGGTTAGACGGGTGGAAGTCCAGGCTGTGCCGTTATAGACGGACGCTACGATCTCCGTGCTGTTCATCAGCAGGTTTTGCTCTTCCAATGTCACGGGATCACCGGCATTTTTACCCGGTAGCTCGGTGCCCATGCGAACCCAAGCCGCCGCCGCGAAGCTGCCAGTGCCGGACAAAGAAACGCTCGTGTCGCCGTAGCCGGGGAACTCTGCGGGATCGTCAATTTTGCTTGAGATAGAATAGACGCCGCTATCGAGGGTGGAGAAATGTGCCCGGCTGGCGTAAATATCGCTGTTGTCGCCGTCGTTGATGTAGGCCAATATCTTCCCGTCATCGCTGAGCTGTGGATAGGATGTGGGGTTGGCATTGGTCTGGATGTTTTGCAGCCCACTGGGGGAGTTCCGAGAGAGCAGCATCATCCGCTGCTGGGGCTGGCCCCAGGTACGGGCATATTGCTCCAGATAGTCCCGGCTTTGGAGCGTTGCACTGGCAGAAGCCACCTGCATTCCGCTCTGGGCCGCCGCCATCCGCAGCGAGGCAAGGCTCAGCCCACTGGTGGCGCTATTCCAGTAGTCGTCGATTGTTTTCCAGTTATTAAAAGTCCTGGTGGCTCCAAAGGTTCCGGAGGCGATCACCGCCTCGTAGGAGATAAACAGGAAGGTGGCCACAAATTTGATTCCCACTTCGCTTTGGATCCCCAGGGCCTGACCGTTGATCTGGCGCTTTGTCTCGTCGGCAAGATAGGTGCGGGAAAGGAACTTATTCTGACTGTCCACATCCAAGTTGCCGAATAGGCCGATCTTCAGCGCCACGATCGAATAGTCAAAGCCAATGCCGCCAAACGCGTGGACATAGGCGTTGATACGCAGCGTGGTCAAAAAGTCATTCACTGCCGTGGCCGTGGGATCGCTCCAGGCAAGCTCTGTACCCTCGCCCTGCCGTCCGTAGCGCACTGCGGTACGGAAATCCAGCTGAATGGCACCACCCAGCTCAAAGGTTGCTGTCAACGGCACGGGGCCAGCCATGGCGTTCACGCTGAAGGAGAAGCCCACGCCAACGCCGGAGGTAAAGCCGCCGCCTACGGTGAAAACCTCCCACTCCTTTTTTTCGGCGTTATAGCGGATCTCCGCTTCGTAAAAGCCCTCCAACTGCAAGTTGAGATCCGTGCTGGTGACATTGTCGGCCAAGGAGTTGGTTTTGTAGTCCCCCTTGGGATCATAGGTGCCCTGGGCCATCTGGCTCAGGTCCCCGGTACCGGGCACGCCCACCTCCAGGTTCTGCGTCAGCACATTCGCACCCAACGCCACGCCGTCCTCGGAATAGTCCATGTCCTCCATCTCCAGCGTGTTGTACCCGGCCCAAATCATGGCACGGAACACGGAGGGATCTTCGCTGGGGGTGATGATCATTTTGAACACGGAAGTGTCCACCGGACCGCTCAGATCATCCAGCCGTCCGGTCAGCACCTTGAGAATGTTACTGTCGCCCACTCCGCCAAAGTCGACTCCCTTCACTACACTGGAGGCTTCCATCGTCGCCAGAATACCGGTGACGCGGTCATCCTCTGTCACCTTGGGCACTCGGGTCAGATCAACGACCCGGAAGGGCATTATTTTCTCCTGCAGCAGGCTGCCGTTCAGGCTCAGCTGCGTTTTCATACCCACATCCTTGCCGTCGGCGATCCATCCAGAGGTGGTCATGGTGGCCTCGGTGAGGGTCAGATCGTTTTCCGCTACGGGGATGGATGAGAAGGGATACTGCTTGGTACTGCTGCTCTGGGCGGCAGGAAGAACGCCGTATTCGTCCGCCAGCTTGAGACTGTAATTCCGCGCGTTGGCAATATCCTCGCCCCAGAGGAACATGGTGGTGTGCAGGCTTGCTGTTTTAAAGCTGCTGTTAGGGCCAATCTTCCCAGTCGAGCTGCGGACATCCACCTTCTGACCGTTGGCAAGACCGTAATCAACGCTTTGCGCCACAATGAAGGGTTTGTTTTCCTCCCCCGCCGGCACGCGCTCCAGAGAGACAACGCCCTCTGCGGTGCGCATTACATCGTCCACGCCCAGCTTGCCGTTGACGGTCAGCAGCAGTGGATAGTACTTGTCGCCGTCAATTGCGCTGATCTCCAGAATGTACTCCAGCTGATCCAGAGCGGAAAGCGCCGTGGTGCTGCTCTCGCCCTTTTCGGCCGACCAGAACTGGGTGGAATCCAGATAGACGGTTATAGTTCCCGCCGCATCCGTGGTATAGGTGTCGCCGGTGATGCCGCTGACAAGTGCTCCTGCCCTGGAGCCCAGCAGAGCTGTCTGGCAGTAGCCTCCGTTTTTATAAACGCCGCCGCGAACGGTCACCGTCTTGTTCGCCAGCGGATCGCCGCCCGGCGTGATGAGCGTCACAGATGCCCGGGCGACTCGCCGAAGGCTGAAGGTATTCAAGGGATAAAGCTGCAGTTTTGTGGCATCCCGCTCGCCGGAACGCAGATTTTCTTTATAGATGGTGCCCAGATAAATATCCGCACCGGAGCCGGACCGCAGAGACACCTCACTGGCGATCCCGTTGGGTTCGTAAAGCGCCAGCACGCCATCACTGTTGGTCGTGACCGTTTTGGGCACACCTTTGCCGTCGGTGTATTGCAGCGTAGTTTCCGCTGCAGGCGTCAGCTGGAAGAGATAGAACTTATTTTGCAGCGTTTTCGCTGTCACCTGTACGGCGGCGCTCATGCCCGTGGCGGCATGGGTAGCCGTGACGGTTGCGGTGCCGTTGGCCAAGCCGGACAGCGCCATTTTGGTTTCGGGAAGGTAGGAATCAAAGGAGAAGTTTCTGATGTCCTCATACAGTCCGCCCTGCTTGTAGTTGACGGAAATGGCATTGTTGTTGCTGGAGAGCCACTGGATGCCGTCTCTAAAGGAGTTCCATCCGTACTCGTCATAGTTGATGCCGATGTACTCGATCAGCCCCAACTCCTGGCGCAGCTGCAAAATTCCAGCTGTATCGGTGGGCAGGGTGCCGCTGACCTTGGAGGTATTGTCCATGGTCAGCGCAGAAATCGTGTCTCCTTTGTCGTCCTGCACCTTCAGTGCGTCGGCATCGTAGACATACAGGGGGAAGGAGTCGGTGCTGGGAGATTCCTCACCAGGATTCTCCACGCTCAAAACCACTTGATAGGTGTCCTT
>DXUR01000245.1:0-2942 GCA_019417795.1 Clostridiales bacterium
ATTCTCCAACGCGTCCATCTCTGTACAGGTCTTGTTGCCGCACACTTCCGGTGCGCGCTGGTGCATCCGGCAGCGAACATAGCGTCTTTGTGTTCCATCCGCTCTCGGCTGTCGTCCCGTCTGCTCCATAAAGCTTCCACAACATCCGCAGACGATTTTTTTTGCAAGTGGATGTATCTCGCCCTTTGCCCCGCTCCGGGTGCGCTCTTTCAGCATCATCTGGACAGTCTCAAAGGTTTCCATGTCAATGATCGGTTCATGGGTATTTTCTACAACGATCCACTGCGATTTCGGGAGCCACATCGTCTTTTCCGTCTTGTAGCTGATCTTCTTATGTCTCCCCTGCACCAGATTTCCTGCGTAGGTCTGATTATGGAGCATCTGGTACACCGTCGGGCTGCTCCAAAGTCCTACATTCCTGTTTTTCGCAGCAATGTGATAGTGAATGCCGTTCATCTGCTTATAGGCTGTCGGGCTTGGGACCTTCTCATCGTTGAGGATGCGCGCGATTTTATGTGCTCCTATCCCGCTGAGAGCCATTGAGAAAATCCGCTTTACAATTTCTGCCGCTTCCGGGTCAACTACGAGCTTTCCCTTTGCCTCCGGATCTTTGCAATAGCCGTAAAGTGCAAAAGAGCCGATGAACAGCCCCTCTTTCCGCTTGTGGTCAAGCACCGAGCGCACATTGGTGGACAGGTCTTCCAGATACCACTCGTTGATCAGGCCGTTGATCTGGCGGGATTTTTTGTTCGCGGTATCGTTGGTATCCACATGGTCTACCACCGCAATGAAGCGGATGCCCCACTCCATGAACTTTCCGTGCAGATACTTTTCCACGAGCTCCATATCGCGGGTGAAACGGGATTGCGTTTTGGCCAGTACCACATCAAACTGATGTTCGCTTGCGGCTTGCAGCATTGAATTGAATGCCGGACGGTTCCGGTCGATGCCGGAATAATCCTCATCCGAATAGATCTGGTAAATATCAAATCCTTTCTCAATGGCGTACTGGAGCAGCATCGACTTTTGATTCTGAATGCTCTCCGATTCGCCAATTTTATCTTCATCTTCTTTGCTCAGGCGGCAGTAAATTGCTGCTTTCATGATTTGCCCCCTTCTTTTTGTACACGAGCATCCATGCGCAGCATAACGCATCTCTCCTTCAAATTCAGGGATGCTGCATCAGGCGCAGGCTCTTGAAGGAACGCCATTTAACAATCCATCGATGATATATCGCTCAAATTCCTTTTGAAACCGTTCTTTGCGCTGTTCGTTGTTGTCCGAACGAAATTTTTCGTGCAGAATAAAAGGAGTTTTTTTCATCGGATCCCCCTTTTCGGTCCACTTGGTTGTGATATGTGTCACTTCAGTCTATTTCCAGTCAGCGAAATTCAGAACTTTCCAGATTTTTCATGCAAAATATCGCAAGACGTTCAAAATCAACTTGAAACACTTTTGCCGCAATGGTACAATTATATTGTCATTTTATGGAAACTCGGCGCAAAGCCCCGTGCGGACAGGCCGCAAGCGTCGGAGTTCCTGTGGGATGTGTAAGAATAGCTAAGGCAGCACTGCGCTACTGCACTTGCGTAGTATTGCTTTCCGAAAATGTGAGGAAGGTATTATTGTATGATGAAGAAGATCTCCCGCCGCTCGTTTTTGCAGGTCTGCGGCATTACTGCGGCAACGGCAGCGCTGACCGCCTGCGGCGGCGGTAAGGCCGAGAGCGGCAAGGGCAGCCAGAACGGCAGGATCCAGATCACCTTTTACCTGTGGGACCGCTCCATGATGAAAGAGCTTACTCCGTGGCTGGAACAGAAGTTCCCGGAGTATGATTTCAACTTCATTCAGGGCTTCAACACCATGGACTACTACCGCGACCTGCTGAACCGTGCGGAGCAGCTGCCGGACATCATCACCTGCCGCCGCTTCTCCCTGAACGATGCGGCTCCTCTGGCAGAGTACCTGATGGATCTGAGCACGACCGAGGTTGCAGGCACCTTCTATTCCAGCTACCTGAACAACAATCAGGAGCCGGACGGTGCGATCCGCTGGCTGCCCATGTGCGCCGAGGTGGACGGCACGGCTGCAAATGTCGATCTGTTTGCTCAGTACAACATCCCCCTGCCCACCAACTACGCTGAGTTCGTGGCGGCGATCGATGCCTTTGAGGCTGTCGGCATCAAGGGCTATCAGGCAGACTGGAGGTATGACTACACCTGTCTGGAAACCATGCAGGGCAGCGCTATCCCGGAGCTGATGAGCCTGGAGGGTACTACATGGCGCATGAACTACGAGAGCGAGACCGAGGACGGCTCCACCGGTCTGGACGATGTGGTATGGCCGAAGGTCTTTGAAAAATATGAGCAGTTCCTCAGGGATGTGCGTGTGCAGCCCGGTGACGACCGGTTGGAGTTGAACCCCATTGCCAAGCCTTTCTATGCGCAGCAGACCGCCATGATCCGCACCACTGCAGGCATAGCGGATGTAATGCCTGACCAGTACGGCTTTAACGCATCCATTCTGCCCTATTTCGGCGAGACTGCCAACGATAGCTGGCTGCTGACCTACCCCATGTGTCAGGCAGCAGTTTCCAACACGGTAGCACAGGACGAGGCGAAGCTGGCTGCTGTGCTGAAGGTACTTGGGGCCGTGTACAGCGCAGAGGGACAGAGCAAGCTGGCCTCTGGCGGCGCGGTGCTCTCTTATAACAAGGAAGTCAATATTACCTCCTCCGCCTCTCTGGAACACGTTGAGGATGTCATCAGCGCAAATCATCTGTATATGCGTCTGGCCTCCACCGAGTTCTTCCGCATTTCGGAAGACGTGGGCCACAAGATGATCACCGGCGAATACGATGCCAGGGCCGGATACGATGCGTTCAATGAGCAGCTTGTCACCCCCAAAGCAGACCCCGAAACCGAGATCCTGTTCACCCAGAA
>DXUR01000245.1:3042-5210 GCA_019417795.1 Clostridiales bacterium
AAGGACAACGGTGCAAACCCCATCCGTCACCGGAATTATATGCCTGTGACCAGCGGCATGGAATACAAGGTGACCGAATACGAGCAGGGCAAGTTCCGTCTGGAAGAACTCACCATCAACGGTACACCGCTGGACGATACCGCCGCCTATACCGTATTTGTGGCAGGCACCGATGTGTGGATAGAGAACGAAGTCTACTGCAACTGCCCCATGCCGGAAAATCTGAAAACCAAGCGGACGGAATATGCCATTGAAAAAGCAGACAGCCGCTCCTGCCTGAAGGATTCGCTGGCGGTCAGCAAGCAGTTCCCCGCCCCCTCCGAGTATCTGACCATTGTACAGGGAGAATAAACTCTTGAAAAATGAAACTACGATGCGGCCTACGATAAAAAACCGTATCCTCGCAGTTCTGGCAGCACTGCTGCTCAGCGTTGGTATTTGGACGAGCTTCGTTGTCTTTACGGATTTTATGGAGCACACCATCTACGAGGAAAGCACGGCACACCTTACGGAGATCTACCATCAGGCAAACCAGACCCTTTACAATAAGGTATCTCTCAACTGGGGCGTCATGCGGATGTGGACACCTTATCTGGAAAGTGCGCAAAGCGATGCCGATGTCTGCTCTTTCCTTGCACGGGCAAAGGGAGAATACCATTTTACAGACTTTTTCTTCGTTTCGCGGGATGGCTCCTATGTCGCACTGGATGGTGAACGAGGCTATCTTGATCTGGGTCGGACGCTGCCGCAGTTGATCCTGGAGCAGCAGCCTATCGTGGCAAACTCGGTGGTCCCGGACAAGCCGGAGATCATGGTGTTTGCAGTCCCCACGGAAAAAGGCAGTTATCAGGGCTTTGATTACGAAGCCATTGCCGTCACCTACAACAACAGGGATCTGGTGGACTCCCTGAAGATCTCTGCCTTTGAAGGGCACGGCAGCACCTTTGCGGTGCTGCCGGATGGCCGTGTGGTACTGGACAGCAGCAGCGCGGATATGCGCGGCGTACACAACATCCTTGCCATGCTCAAAAATTCGGCTGGTTTTACGGCAGAACAGGTCGATGCCCTGCAAGATTCTTTTGCTGCCGGGGAGAGCGGCAACCTTGAGTTTTCCATCAATGGCGTCAGCTATTACATGGTTTATGGTTCTGCCTCCTTCCAGAACTGGACGATCCTTGGCATTGCTCCCAAAAGCGTTGTGAACGCCAACATGAACCGGCTGCAATACACCACCATGGCCGTGATGAGCGGTACAACGGGTATGCTGGCCGTTGCTGCTCTGCTTCTGGTGGTACAGAACAACCGGCAAAAGCTGCGGAAAAAGGATCAGCAGCTGCTGGCACGCGAGGAGTTGTTCTCGAACCTTTCCCGCAATGTGGACGATGTGTTCCTGATGATCGACACCGAAACTCGCAAGGTGGAATACGTCAGCCCCAATGTCCAGCGCATTCTGGGCCTCTCTCCCGAGGCGGTGCAGGAGGATCTCTACGTTCTATACCCTGCCGGAGACGACAGCGGTGCATCGCGGCTGGAAAATCTGATGCAGATGGAACAGGGCGTCCAGCAGGAATGGGAGCGTGAATTTGTCAATCAGGAGACCGGTGAGCCTCGCTATATCCATGTGACCGGCTTCATCAATGATGTGCAGGGCGCAAGAAAGTGCATCGTGGATCTGTCTGACCGCACAGGCGAGCACCAGACCACGCTGGCTGTGGAAGCCGCACTGGAAGTAGCCGAAAAGGCCAGCAAAGCCAAGACAGACTTCCTCTCCAACATGAGTCACGACATCCGCACCCCCATGAACGCCATCATCGGCATTACTACCCTGATGAAAAACGAGCTGCACCAGCCGGAAAAGCTGGCCGAACATCTGGGCAAGCTGGAAACTTCCGGTCGGCTGCTGCTGGGCATCATCAACGATATTCTGGACATGAGCCGCATCGAGAGCGGCAAGACCACCCTGAACATCGAAAAAATGAACATTTCCCAGCAGGTCAGCCAGCTGGACAGCATTATCCGGCAGCAGGCCAGCCAGCGCCGCCAGACCTTTACGGTGGAGACCCATATGCAGCACGAAAACGTGCTGGCCGACCCCAACCGTCTGAATCAGGTGCTGATGAACATCCTCTCCAATGCGGTCAAGTATACGCCCCAAGGCGGACACATCC
>DXUR01000246.1 GCA_019417795.1 Clostridiales bacterium
CAGAGTTATTTCTGCCGTGCGGTGTCATTTTTTCAGCGGCTCCGAAAACGGAGAATCAGCAAGCTGCCGAGGTTCACCAGCAAAATCGTCGCGGCCCATGAAAGAGGGAACGCATGGTACAGCATCGGGAGCGTTGGATGCGCACAGCATGGGAGATAGATTATGTGCAGTCCTCCATCAAAGATGCTCGCCGATCTGGAGCAAAAATGGGGCATGACGCTGCTGGAGCGCAGTAAAAGCGGCGTCTGCCTGACCTCCGCTGGGGAGCCGGTCAGGCCGTTTTTGCTGCTGGAGCACAGCGGAAAAACCGAGGTCTCCGACTTGCTGGAGCGCGCTCATGTGCAGTCGGACACCCACTTCACCGCCTGGGAGGATTTTGCCATCACGGCGATGGTGGAAAGGGGTCTCGGCGTCAGCATCCTGCCAGGCCTGATCTTGCAGCGCATCCCGTACAAAATCGAAATCCGCTCCTGCAGCAGCCCTATTACCACCCAATCGGCCTTGCTATGAAGAAGCAGGCCCACCCGACACCCGCCGTGCAGAAGTTCATCGAATACCTTCCATCGCAGGAAGTAGCGAAGTAGGCTACAACAGCGGTGCCGGCGGTCGAAAGCTGGCAAAATCACCGTTTCCGTATTTTGACAACAAAAAAGCGCCGAAAACCGAATCTTTCGATGCTTTTTGGAACTGGTGGTGTGACTCGAACACATGACCTGCTGATTACGAAGTGTATCCGGGCACTCCGTTTGACGGTTTTCAGGGATTTTAGAGCCTTTCCGCTCGGTATATTGCGGGAGGTACGTCCTATCCTGCTGGATCATCTGGACAAGCTCGTGCTTGCTGGTAAACCGTCTGCCGTAATAGCGTTCCCGCTTCAGAATGCCCCAGAAGCCCTCCATCGGACCGTTGTCAATACAATGCGCCACACGGGACATACTCTGCGTCATGCCTGCCTGTACGAGCTTGTGGTGGAAAGTGCGGTTGGTGTACTGGACCCCTCTGTCGCTATGAAACAGGGGCTGTGCGTCCGGATTGGCCTGCACCGCTTTGTCGAAGGTTTTGAAAACCAACGGATTATCGTTGCGTTCGCTGAGTACATAGGACACAATACGCCGGTCACAAAGATCTAAGATGGCGCTCAGATAGAGCTTGTGAACCTCTGCTCCCTCGTACCACTTGAATTCTGTCACATCGGTGAGCCACTTCTCATTGGGCTTTGCGGCATAAAACTGCCTGTCTAAAAGATTCTCAGCAAGATACTGTGGGTTCTTCGCCTGTCTGGTGCAGCCACGGTTGTTATATTTCACGGTAGAGCGGATATCTCTGGCCCGACAGATGCGGAGCACCCGTTTGTCATTGACATGGATACTGCAGTCATGGCGCAGATCGTCGTTGAGCCGCCGGTATCCCTTATCCGGACTTTCGGCGTGGAGCTGTTCGAGCTTTTCAGCAAGCCGCTCATTCTCTGCGGCCCGTTGGCTCACTATACCCAAGTTTTCCTTTCAGCATTGTTTCTACCACCAGCTTCTTGAATTCTGGTGTGTATTTCTTGTTTGGCACTCTTTTTGGCATAACAAAACACCCCACTTGTTAGGTAGTATATCATACTGTCTAACATGTGGGGTGCAGTTCAGAAGCAGCGGCTCTTTTTCAAATCTTCAAATCTCTTACAGCGTGCGTACACGGTTATCAAATTTCGGCACGCGAATGCGGATGGTCACGTTATCATCCACGACCTCACTGATCTGCACATCACAGGTCGCGCTGAGCAGACGGTAGGCGTCGGGAAAGTTGATATCAAATTTCTTCATCAGGAACTTCACCGTATCCTCGGTGCCGAGCTTGATGCTCTCGTCCAGCGTGGGCCGGGAGGCAAGAAAATACAAGCTGTCTGCCGTCTCGATGACCGGGCGCTCAATGGGGCGGTCGTGGTAGACCGTGACGCGCAGGCACATACGCCCCGCGATCTCGATGCCCGTGCCGGAGAGCTCGCCGTCGCCCATGCAGGCGTGCATATCGCCCACAGCCAAGCCCGCGCCCTCGGCATTGACCGGGAAGTATACGCGCGAGCCGACACAGATGAGCTTGGTGTCCATGTTGGCGCCGTGGTCCTCAGGCACCGCGCAGTGGATCTCGCCGCTTTTCGTGGCGACACCCATCACGCCGATCATCGGCGTCAGGGGCAGCTTGATATCATCGGAAAAATGTGCGAAGCCATCGTGCACGGGAATGATCTTGGTGTTCGGCTCCGTGATATGATCACCCAGCACGCCGAGTCCGACCGATGTGACCATCACGCCCTGCGGCGCAAGGTCGATCGCCATAACTTCCACGCAAAGGGTATCGCCGGGGTGCGCACCGCTGATCGCGATCGGGCCTACGGCGCAGTCCATGATGCCGATGTCAATATCCGGGCGCTTGACGCTTTCGTCGGTGATCTGACCGCTGTAGCAGTCGTCGCACTCGACCCAGAAGGTCTCTCCGTCCTCGACGGTATAGTTTGCGGGATTTGTCGGGTTGAAGTGGAAGATCACTTTATCTTTCGGGATCACACGCATGACATCTGTCCTTCCTTTCCCTTACCAACCTGCCGGCAGGATGCCGATCATGGAGCAGATGAAGTAGATGGCCGCAAGGCTGAAGATCACGATGATCATGCCCTGCACTGCGGGATGCGCGTACCAACCGCACTTCCACTCCGGCTCGATATCGCCCTTCTTGCGGGCGTTGTTGAGCATCAGAACGGGAACGATCGACATAATCACGCCGCCGAAGGTACCGGCCCAGCCAATGGCGTCAACAAAGCTGACAAGGCCGGCGTAGGCAAGGATGAACGGGGGAAGCACCGTGCAGGCGATGGCGATGAGACGGGTCTTGGTGTCCTTCTCATCCTTGAGCTTGAACATATCGACGATGTTCGTGAGCATGGAACCGCCGACCGCCCAATAAGAGGTCATCATGGCGCAGAGGGCAAAAATGTTGGCGGTATAGAGCGCCCAGGTACCGAGTGCCTGACCCCAGGCGAGCGTAGCGACCTGTGTGACCTCCTCCGCGCCGGTCAGAGAGAGAACGGCAAGGGGAACAACGGCCAGCAGCACGCCGGTGATGAACATACCGAGAATGATGGCAACCGGGAGCTTCTTGGGCGTGTGGCGCATACCGCGCGCCAGCTCAGGCACGGCATACTGCGCGATGTAGCAGAAAATAGCGCTGCTGAGAAGGGGAACGGCATAGGTCCAGTTTGCGTATACGGCGCGGGAAACATCCGCCTTGCCGGAGAGGAAGGATGCGATCACAATGATGCCGAGCAGCACGACCATGCCCGTGGACATGAATTTCTCCCAAAGGCCGGTGGCTTTGAGGCCGAACCAGACGACCAGCACACAGGGAACGGTGAACAGCAGGCTGCCCGCCCAGTTGGGGAGACCGAGCAGTGTGCAGAGGATGTTGCCGGAACCTGTCGTGTAGGCGACCATGCAGCCGATGGAGTTCGCGCAGACAGAGATGAAGATCAGGACCGAGCCGACCTTACCGACATATTTTTCCGCAAGGCCGGGCAGCTGCAGGGGCTTTTTTGTACGCAGTGCGGACTCCGCCACATAGAGCATGGAGAACGTGGTGAACAGACCGGCCACCGCCAGCCAGAGCACCAGGATCGGCCATCCCGCAAGGCGGGAAGAATATGCAAGGCCGAGTATACCGGAACCGACATTGGCACCCACGATGATCGCTACCGCCTCATAAAGCGTGAGCTTTGTTACCTTGAGCGCGCCTTCTTCGACGTGCAGGTTTTTTTCTTCCATTGAGCTTTCCTCCTAAAACGTTGGGAGATAGGTTTTGCAGCCTCGCTCCTCTTGTGATTCATTTTACCGGATCAAGGACAACAAAAAGACAACAAAAATGCAGAGCATTTCGATCACCTCTGCATTTTCGCCGTTTTTGATAGTTTTTAGCGAATGATTTCAGTCATCTTGCCCTGTAGCGATGCCGTCGTGATCTCCGCCCAGCTATACTGCGTCATAAACTCTCCGACAAAAGCATTGATCGCCGAAGATTCGCCGTTGAGAAACTGATAATAATCACAGGAAAACTTTTCTGTATCCACGCTGAGTTGATTCCGCCCCTTGATGACCGCATCTTCGCAATCCACCTTTCGCAAGGTGCGCATCATATCAGACTTAAAGGTTTCGATCTGATTTTTCAGCGCGCTGCCGTATTCCCGGTCCTCATAGAGAATGGCCGCACATTCCCGGATGCTGCAGGCCGAACCGCGGCGAAATACCAGATACGCAAACAGCTCCTTGCTCTTTGCGCGGGCAAATTCGAGCGGTTTTCCCTCATAAAACACTTCAAAATTGCCGAAGCACTGGACACGCAGGGAAAGCTCCTTCCTCACAGGCACTGTGGTCAGGCCGATATTACGAAGTTCCTCCTCGATTGCCTCGGCCGTAACAGGCTTCATCAGGTAGCCGCGTGCATGGAGGGAATAGGATTCCAGCGCATACTGTGAATAAGCCGTAACAAAAATGATCTCGAGCGCCGGGATCGTCTTTTTCAATTCCAGTGCAAGATCCAGTCCCGTCCAACCGCGCATCTGAATGTCCAGGAAGGCGATATCCGGAAGGATCTCCCCCGTTCTCACCGCCTCAAGCGCTTTCGTCGGATCGGTATAGGCGTGAACCGCTGCTGCCGGCTCGGCAACTTGCAGCGCCGCTGTCAGATCGCTCAGCGCCAAAGATTCATCGTCAACAGCCAACAAGCGAAGTTCCATCATTCGCTCTCCTTTCGATATTTGGGGATGCACATCGTCACATTTGTTCCCTTGTCGATCCCGCTTTCGATCTCCATGTGCCCACCGCACACCGCGGCAAGGCGCTCACGGACGTTCCACAAGCCGATATGCTTGCCGCCCGCCGCAAGCTGCTCTGCATCAAACCCGATGCCGTCATCCGAAACAGTCACGACGAAATCCGACTCGGTCTCGCTTGTAGAGATGATCACCGTCCCGCCCTGAAGCCGCTGCATCACACCGTGGCGCACCGCGTTTTCGACGATCGGCTCCAATGTGAGCGGCGGCAGGGAGAATTGCGTGACCGGCGTGTTGAAAAGGACGGTCAGATCCCGGCCAAAGCGCATTTTTTCCAGATCAACATAGTGTTTGGTATCTGTCTCTTATA
>DXUR01000247.1 GCA_019417795.1 Clostridiales bacterium
ACCGCCTTTGGAAGGTCAAGTCATGTGTAGATACTGCCGCCCGATTTAACGAGCGTACAGAGGAACAAATGCTCCAAAATCGACCCCAAACACGACAGAAAAAGGAGGAACTATCCCGATGAATTACACCCAAGCACAGATTGACCGGGCAAACGCCGTCAGTCTGGAAGATTTTCTCCGCACACAGGGAGAGACGCTTATCAAAAGCGGACGGGAATACCGCTGGAAAGAACATGACAGCCTGACCGTCCGGGGAAACAAGTGGTTTCGCCACAGCCAGAGCAAGGGCGGCTATCCCATTGATTTTGTCATGGAGTTTTATGGCAAGTCCTTTCCCGAAGCTGTCCAGCTCCTGACCGGCGAAAGCGGCGAGGGGCAGACCGAAGCCAGCACAGCACCGCCCACAGCGTTTCACTTGCCCTTGCACAACAGAACAGCCGACAGAGCAATTCAATATCTTTGCGAAAGCCGAGGTCTCAACAAAACGCTTGTTGAGGCTTTTCTTCTTTCCGGGGATATTTACGAGGACGCAAAGCGGCACAATGTTGTGTTTGTCGGCAGAGACCGAAGCGGTACACCGAGATACGCCCATGTGCGAGGAACGGCAGACCCATTCAGACAGGACATTGCCGGGTCTGACAAGTCCTATCCGTTCCGCTATGAGGGAAACGGCAACCAGCTCTTTGTCTTTGAAGCACCGATTGACCTGTTATCGTTTATCTGCCTTTATCCGCAGGATTGGCAGACAAGAAATTATCTTGCCCTGGGCGGCGTTTCGGGCAAAGCCCTTGACCGTTTCCTTTCTGAACGCAAGGACACCCGAAAAGTGTTCCTCTGCCTTGACAGCGACACCGCAGGAAGCGAAGCCTGTACCCGACTGGCACAGTCCATTCCCGGCGAGATCGCCGTCATTCGCCTTGTCCCGGCAAGGAAAGACTGGAACGATGTTCTCCGTCAGCAAGGGGACATTCCCAGCCGCAAATTCATAGCCGAGACAATCACGCTGCGAGAGCTGCCCACCGCCCAGCCTGTTCCCATGCTCCGCATGGCAGATGTGGAGCTGACGAGCGTGGATTGGCTATGGTTTCCCTATATCCCCTTTGGAAAGCTGACGATTATACAGGGCAACCCCGGCGAGGGCAAGACCTACTTTGCCATGCGTCTTGCGGCGGCTTGCACCAACCGAAAGCCTTTACCCGGTATGGAGACCCTTGAGCCTTTCAACATCATCTATCAGACCGCCGAGGACGGTTTGGGCGATACGGTCAAGCCCCGGCTGATGGAAGCTGACGCAGACCTTGAACGAGTGCTTGTCATTGACGATAGGGACACACCGCTGACCCTTGCCGATGAGCGCATAGCAAGGGCAATCCGGGAAAACAACGCAAGGCTTGTTATCATTGACCCGGTACAGGCGTTTCTGGGCGCAGATGTGGACATGAACCGGGCAAATGAAGTCCGTCCCATATTCCGCAGTCTGGGAGACATTGCACAGGCTACCGGGTGCGCTATCGTGCTGATCGGACACCTGAACAAAGCCGCAGGAACGCAAAGCACCTACCGGGGATTGGGGTCTATCGACATTACGGCGGCAGTCCGCAGTCTGCTTTTTATCGGCAAGCTGAAGGACAGCCCCACAACGAGGGTGCTTATCCATGAGAAAAGCTCCCTTGCGCCGCCCGGACAGTCCCTTGCCTTTTCTCTGGGAGACGAGAAAGGCTTTGAGTGGATAGGGGCTTATGACATTACCGCTGACGAGCTTCTTGCCGGGACAGATACCGCAAAGACCGAGAGCAAGACCGCACAGGCGCAAATGCTCATTCTGGAACTGCTTGCGGACGGAAAGCGTATGCCGAGCGCAGAGCTGGAAAAGACGGTCAATGAGCGTGGGATTTCCTCACGCACCATGAGAACGGCAAAGAGCCGTATCGGGGACAGACTTGTGACCGAGAAAGACGGCACAGCATGGGTCTGCTATCTCCGAGACTGACAACAGGAACACGGCAAGCGTGGCAAAGACGGCAAGGTTTTTATAGATACCTTAATGTTGCCGCCTTGCCTTGTTCCCTCATACCGACACCGCCCGATGATGAACAGTCACCGGGCATTTTTCATTTACAGGAGGATTTTGAATGAACAATACCGCAACCAACACCGCCACTTGCCCGACTGTCAGAAAGCAGATCGGCAAGACAACCTATATCGTCCGTGTGCATTTCAGCCAGACCGCAAAAGAGACGATGGAGGACAAAATCAAGCGTCTGCTCCGTGAGGAAGTCCGCAAAATGTGACTTCTTTTTGAATTTGATGAAAAAGTCCTTGACTTTTCGTCTCTGGCAAGACCTTAAAATCCATCCTCATTTCCTGCGGTGCCCGGCTTGCTCCCTTCGATATCAAGGAGCTGCGGGACCTGATGGAATATGACGAACTGGAACTGGATACCCTGGGCGACCAAAAGACGGCGTTGTTTGTGATCCTTTCGGATACGGACAGCACTTTCAATTTCGTGGCCGCCCTCATGTATAGTCAGCTTTTCAATCTGCTCTGCGACAAGGCGGATGACTTCTACGGCGGGCGGCTGCCTGTCCATGTCCGTCTGATCCTTGACGAGTTCGCCAACATCGGCCAGATACCGAACTTCGATAAGCTGATTGCCACCATCCGAAGCCGAGAAATATCGGCTTCTATTATTTTGCAGTCGCAGAGTCAGCTAAAGACCATCTACAAGGACGCGGCAGATACCATCGTCGGTAACTGTGACAGCACCTTGTTTTTGGGCGGCAAGGAGAAATCCACGCTCAAGGAAATTTCGGAGCTGCTGGGGAAAGAGACCATTGATCTCTATAACCAGTCCGAAAACCGGGGCAGTCAGGTTTCCCACGGCCTCAGTTATCAGAAATTAGGAAAGGAGTTGATGACCCAGGACGAATTGGCAGTGATGGACGGCGGCAAGTGTATCTTCATGCTGCGGGGTGTGCGCCCGTTTCTTTCGGATAAGTACGACCTCACCCGGCACCCGAATTACAGATACACGGCCGACGCCGACCCTAAAAATGTCTTTGACATGGAACGGTACATGAAGAAGCAGCGTGCCGTGGTAAAACCCACGGACACCTTCGATGTGTACGAGATTGACGCAACAACTTAACCAAAAATCAAAAACATTTTTTAGGAGGATTATTTTATGGAATTTTTCAACAGTGCAGTTGGTGTTTTGCAGACTCTCGTAGTGGCCCTGGGCGCAGGTCTTGGTATCTGGGGCGTTATCAACCTTCTGGAAGGTTACGGCCAGGACAACCCTGCTTCCAATGCTCATGTGCGGTAAAGTAACACACAAGAATTTGATAGACAGCCTTCACTATTCAGAAAAATTAACCAAAAAAAAGCAAAATTGAATTTGATAATTGATATAATAGCTAAAATATGGTACTATAAAACAAAGGGAGATGATGCCAATGGTTTGATGAAACACACAACAAAATATAACTTTTTAAGCAAAGGAGGAAGTCCATAATGAGAAAAATCAAAACAATATTAGGGATAGTTTTTTCTTTAGCTATTGTAACAACAATGAACACTACTGTTTTTGCAGCTAACGATTCAGGAATACCAGAACGTAGAGGAGTATATATACGAGAATGTGTAGGTTATGAGCCTAATTATACGAATATTGATTATACTCATAAATTATTAGGTTCTGTTTCAGGCGATAATACTCAAGGCTCAAGTCCTATGCAAATTACATATCAATATGAACAAAGCGGAACAACCACCGCATCTATTGCGGGTTATGCCAATGGCACAACAGAAGCAAATGTTGTTTTTGCAAAAATGCAGGCGGAAGTAGGAGTTGAAGTTACCGGTTCACGTAGTTGGACAAAAGGAACATCAGCGGGTGTCTCATATAGTATTGCACCGGGGAAATTTGAAGTGTTAAATGTTTATATTCCTGCTGTTAGAACAGCTGGTCGTTTAAAATACAAGGTTTATATGGACGGCTATCCTGAAAATGTTTTTTATGAATATAAAACATTAACAGAATCTTATGCACCACAAAAAAATTCTGTCCATTATAAAGTAACAACTTCTAGCTACTCAGCCATAAAAGTTCCAAAGGGAATGACGGTATACACGCCAACAGGAGTATATAAAGCACAATGAAAAACAAATTGTTTATATTACTATTAGCTTTTGTACTTTTGTTGAGTGCTTGTTCTAATAATTCTCCACCTGATGACAACACAAAAGAAGTACTGCCAGAGCTTGAAAGTGCCGGTTCTATTGAAAGCCGGGGCGAGAAATTTATTGAAAATTTTCCACAGGACTATCCTTCATTTGAATTATTAGAATATGTTTTTGGTTCCGCTGAAAATGCCCCAATACAACTGGTTGCGATAGCCCGAAATAAAGAAACTGGTTCATCAGCTACATTATTTGTGCTTGATGAAAATGGGGTAGGTCAGGTAGTTCTTGCAAGTGGTTATTCAGCGACATATTGCAAAGAAGATGGATTACAACTTGATAAAAACGTAATTTCTATTTCTTTGAATTTGGAAATCTCTAGTACAAATTCTGAAATTCACGACTTTAATATTACAGTAACACAGGAGGAAAATCAAGGTAAAGTCAATACAGTGTATTCTTCACAAGAAAACATCAGATCGAAAGTAGCAAATCCAGCCGAGCCAGTCAACGGCAAGTAAATGGGCTTCGCCCACCGTTGACAGCCCCGCCTGTCTTTGCAAATGTGTAGCCAAGAGGACGATAGCCCAAAGTGCTACCGCCCTCTTTTATTTTACAACTGAATAACCGCTGCCCCATAGCGGCACATGAAGCAGTAAGTCTGAAAAAGATTTGCTGCTTTTTTTGCGCCCATTTTTGGCAAATCGAGAAAGTATCGGTACTGATAAGTGAGCAGGGGGAAATTCCCGTTTTCTATCAAGCAGCGGGCAAAACACAGCTTCTGAAACGCCTTATTGTTGGGAAAGACCAAGCCGCCGGAAAAGTCTTTGCCAGAAAGAGAGGGAGAACGCCAGCCCGCAGCCTTTTATGAAAAAACTGGTTGCGATTTCCCGAAAAAGTGGCAGTAGGAAGTGAGCGGCAGTCCGGCAGTTTCTTAGAGCAAGATTCTACCGCAGTACCAAAATTCGCTTATCGCTCATTTTGCCCCTGC
>DXUR01000248.1 GCA_019417795.1 Clostridiales bacterium
TATGCTATTATATGCCCGTCAGGCCGGTCAGTTATAATCGTTCATGGCCTTCTGGCAGCCGTTTTCGATGATGTCCTCCGCGGCCTTAATGGCAGTTTCAAAGCTTTCCACCAGGATCTTCCGCTCCGCCTGAGAGGGAACGCCGATGACCCAGTCGATCATCTCGGCACCGCCCCCTGCCGGGGCACCGGTGCCGATCTTGATGCGGGGGAAATCCTGGGTGCCCAAGTGGGCGATGATGTTCTTGATGCCGTTATGGCCACCGGCGGAGCCGGTGGGCCGCACCCGCAGCTTGCCCACGGGGAGGGACACGTCATCGTAGATCACCAACACATGGTCGGCGGGGATCTTATAGAACTGCACCGCCTCATGGACCGCCTCACCGGAGAGGTTCATGAAGGTCTGGGGCTTCATCACCAGGCACTTCTGCCCCGCAAAGCGGACGATGTTATAGGCGGATTTGAATTTCACCTTGTTGAGCTTTACGTTCAGCTGCTCCGCCAGCAGGTCCACCGTGAGAAAGCCCATGTTGTGGCGGGTATGCTCATACTTCTGACCGGGGTTTCCTAGGCCCACGATAAGCCAGTCCACCGCCCCGCCGGATTTTTCAAAGATCATAGGGAATTCCTCCTTGTTTGCTTGTATCATATACCAAAGAAAACGGGGAAGCAAGTCTGCTTCCCCGTTTTTTATATTACACTCAATGCGCTGATTTTGGGCCGGATCGTTACCGGAACAGCTTGGAGATGGAAACCTCCTGATAGGTACGCTCGATGGCCTCAGAGAACATGGAAGCCACGGACAGATACTTGATCCGTGCCCGGACCGCTTCGGGATGGGCGGGGATGGTATCCAGCAGAGCCAGCTCCTCAATGTTGCTGGACTCCAGACGGTCAATGGCAGGACCGGAGAGGACACCGTGGCTGGCGCAGGCGTAGACCTTGTTGGCGCCGCCCACTTCCACGATGGCCTTGGCAGCGTTGCACAGGGAACCTGCGGTATCCACCATGTCATCAAAGAGGATGCAGTCCTTGCCCTTCACGTCACCGATGACGTTCATGACCTCGCACTGGTTGGCCTTCTGGCGGCGCTTGTCCACGATAGCCAGCTGCATGTGCAGCTTCTGAGCGAAGGCGCGGGCGCGGGCCACGGAGCCAACGTCGGGAGAGACCACCATCATATCCTCGCACTTGTCACCGAACTTCTTGGCGTAATAATCCACAAAGATGGGGTTGCCCAGCAGGTTATCCACGGGGATGTCGAAGAAGCCCTGAATCTGGGAGGCGTGGAGGTCCATGGTCAGCACACGGTCAGCGCCGGCAGCGGTGATCATGTTGGCCACCAGCTTGGCAGAGATGGGATCGCGGGCCTTGGCCTTGCGGTCCTGACGGGCATAGCCGAAATAAGGGATGACGGCAGTGATACGGCCGGCAGAAGCGCGGCGCAGCGCGTCGATCATCACCAGCAGCTCCATCAGGTTGTCATTGACAGGCTTGCAGGTGGACTGGACCACGAACACATCGCTGCCGCGGACGGTCTCGTACAGGGAGACGGAGACCTCGCCGTCAGCGAAGCTCTTGACCTCAGATTCACCCAGCTTGGTGCCCATCATCTGGCAGATCTCAGCCGCCAGAGGCTGGTTTGCGTTGCCGCAGAAAACTTTGATGTCCTTCCCGTGAGAAATCATAGGAGTTTTCCTCTCTTTTCTGTATATTTTATATGTTCAAAATTTCAAAATTACGGTTCGTGTTCCATCTTCGCCAAAACCGGTTCCAGCTCAGCGATGGTCTCCGGTCCGAAGATCGGCAGCCAGCCAGACACCAGCGAAGCGCCGGATACAGCGTTGGTCATCTTGTTCTTCCAGACCTCCCGCAGTTCCCGTCCGGGTGCGGAATAGGCAAAGCCGGGGCCGGCCTGAGCCATAGGCAGAGCCGCGCGGCAGAGGACCAGGGTGTCCTCGTCATTGTCCAGGAAATCCAAAAGCTCGGCATGCTGCTCAGAGATCACAACATCCGTTCCCTCCGGGAAGCAGGCAGCCGCCTCCTCAGCAAAGCGGGGCGAGCAGACAACAAAAAACCGCTGAACGCCATCCGCCAAACATTGCACAACGGCCCGCTCCATGATTGGGCGGTGCAATATGGCTTCCAGCATCAGCGGTTTGTGACCTGCAGGAATAGAGTGATCCTCTTCCAGAATAAACACAGCACGACACGTGTGATCCATGGTAAGTCCCTCCTGTCCGTCAGGCCGCATAGCGACCGGAATCTTATCACTGTCATTATACCAAACTTTTTAGGGAAATCCACCCCTTCCCGGAAAAAGTTCAAGGTAATTTCCTCCAAATCTTTCGTCCTTTTCTGTTTGAATTTATCAAAGACACCGGAAATTCAGCAAATTAACTAAAAAACCTCAATTTTTTGAGAATACATACCCACTCCCCCCGCGCAAACCATTCAACCGCCCAAAGAATCGCAAAATTCACCACAAAACAGTTGAATTTCTATCGGTAAAGGATTACAATAGTATCCATTCGAGCCAAAAGGAGGGAATATCTGTGCTGAATATCGTATTGGTGGAGCCTGAGATCCCTCAGAATTGCGGCAATATCGCCCGCACCTGCGCCGCCACCGGCAGCCGTCTGCATCTGATCCGGCCGCTGGGCTTTGACATCTCCGAGCGGGCTGTCAGGCGGGCCGGCTTGGACTACTGGCATCTGGTGGAGGTCTTTGACTATGAAAACCTGGATGACTTTTTTGAAAAGCGTCCGGAGGCCGCGCAGGACTGCTGGCTGACCACCACAAAAGCCCCCCGATCCTATCAGGAAGCCCGGTTCTCCCCGAATAGCTGGATCTTCTTCGGCAAAGAGACCGCCGGACTTCCCATGGATCTCCGAGAGCGTTTCCGGGACCGCTGCATCCGTCTGCCCATGATCGATGAGGCCCGGAGTCTGAACCTCAGCAACACCGTGGCCGTATGCGTGTACGAGGCGCTGCGGCAAAATGATTTCCCCGGCCTGCTGGGTGTGGGGGAAATGGCGAAAACCCCTTAATCACTGCAAATCAATGATCGTATAGGAGTTTGCTTATGAATTACCAGAAAAAGACCGTCCGCGACATCGACGTGAAGGGCAAGAAGGTCCTTCTCCGCTGCGATTTCAATGTCCCTCAGGACAAAAAGACCGGTGCCATCACCAGTGACAAGCGCATCGTGGCCGCTCTGCCCACCATTCGGTATCTGCTGGATCAGGGCGCGGCGGTGATCGCCTGCTCTCACCTGGGAAAGCCCCAGCCGGATTTTGACAAATGGGTCAAAAAGCAGACAGAAAAGGGTAAGGATCCCGCAGAACTCACCGAGGCTGCCTGGAGCAAGGAGCAGAAGAAGCTGACCCTGGCTCCCGTAGCCGCCCGTCTGGCAGAGCTGCTGGGACAGGAGGTCATCTTCGCCAGCGACGTTGTGGGCGAGGATGCTCAGGCTAAGGCCGCGGCCCTGCAGCCCGGTCAGGTCCTGCTGCTGGAAAACACCCGCTTTGAAAAGGGCGAGACCAAGAACGATCCCGCCTTCGCACAAAAGCTGGCTTCCATGGCCGAGGTCTACGTGTCCGACGCTTTCGGCGCCGTCCACCGGGCTCACGCCTCCACCGCCGGTGTGGCGGCTTATCTCCCCGCCGTCTCCGGCTTCCTGATCGAGAAGGAGCTGGAAGTCATCGGCGGCGCGCTGGCTAACCCCAAGCGGCCTCTGGTGGCTATTCTTGGCGGCAGCAAGGTCTCCTCCAAGATCGGCGTCATCAACAATCTGCTGGAGATCGCCGACACCATCATCATCGGCGGCGGCATGGCCTACACCTTCTCTGCCGCTCAGGGCGGTCAGGTGGGCGACAGCCTGCTGGAAGCCGACTGGGAAGCCTATTCTCTGGAAATGCTGGAAAAGGCCAAGGCCAAGGGCGTAAAGCTGCTGCTGCCGGTGGACACCGTGATCGCAGACGCCTTCTCTCCCGACGCCAACAGCAAGGTAGTCAAGTCCGGTGAGATCCCCGCCGGCTGGCAGGGTCTGGACATTGGCCCCGAAACCGTGAAGCTGTACTGCGACGCTGTGGCCGATGCCGGTACCGTTATCTGGAACGGTCCTATGGGCGTGTTTGAGTTCCCCGCCTTTGCTGTGGGCACCAAGGCTGTGGCCGAGGCTCTCAGCAAGACCTCCGCCATCACCATCATCGGCGGCGGCGACTCTGCTGCGGCTGTGGAGCAGCTGGGCTATGCTGACAAGATGACCCACATCTCCACCGGCGGCGGTGCTTCCTTGGAATTCATGGAGGGCAAGGAGCTTCCCGGCGTGGCCTGCCTGCTGGATAAGTAATTGCAGCGCAGCGGGCTTTGCCCGCTATCGCTGTCCGGCAAAATCAGGAACTTCACATAGTTCGATCCCACAAAGCGGCAGAGCATTCTGCCGCTTTCCATACGATTTTTTCGCAAAAACAGTCGAATTTTTCAAAAATACTTGACAAATCCCCTCGTTTTCGCTATAAAATAATAAGTTTTATTGTCGAGCCTTTTTCGGACCGCCCTGACGGCCCTCCGAAACGGTCCGATCATCGTTATCAAAGATACAAAAGGAGAAAAAAGAGTTATGAACCGCAGATACCGTAAGACTGTCATCGCCGGCAACTGGAAGATGAACATGACCGCCACCGAGACCAAGAAATTCGCCGAGGACCTGAAGAAGATCATGCCCCGCGCCAAGTGGTGCGACACCCTGATCTGTGTCCCCGCCTGCAATATTTCCACCGCTATGAAGGCTTTTAAGGATCTGCGGATCTCCGTGGGTGCCGAGAACGTCTACTTTGAGGAGAAGGGCGCTTACACCGGCGAGGTTTCCGCCGATATGCTGAAGGATCTGGGCGTGAAGTACGTCATCGTGGGTCACAGCGAGCGCCGTCAGTATTTCTGCGAGACTGACCAGACTGTCAACAAGAAGGTCCACGCTGTGCTGAACGCCGGCATGAACCCCATCATCTGCGTGGGCGAGAGCCTGGAGCAGCGCGAAACCGGCATCACCAACGAGTGGATCGCTCTGCAGGTCAAGAGCGCTCTGAACGGTGTCCCTGCTGAGAAACTGCGCCGCTGCATCATCGCC
>DXUR01000249.1 GCA_019417795.1 Clostridiales bacterium
ATACCTCACAGGCGGTCACGATTTTGCTGATGCTGACCGGCGGCGCACCCGGCTCCACGGTGGGCGGCATGAAGGTAACGACGCTGGCTGTGCTGGCCGCCAACGCGGTCGCCGCTTTCCGCAGGCGAGAGGATCCGCAGCTTTTTAAGCGCAGACTGGAGCCCTCCGCTGTGCGGAACGCCGCCGCCATCCTGCTGCTGTATCTGGGGCTGACCTTCGCGGGCGCAGCGGTCATCAGTGCGGCGGAGGGACTGCCGCTGGGTGCCTGTCTCTATGAAACGGCATCCGCTGCCGGGACGGTAGGGCTGACACTGGGGCTGACACCGCAGCTGGGTACGCTGTCGCAGGGCATTCTCATTCTGCTGATGTTCTTCGGGCGTGTCGGGGGACTTACCCTGATCTACGCCGCATTCTCCGGGCATGATCTGACCTATGCCCGGTATCCGAAGGAAATGATCACCGTAGGCTGAAAGAAGCGCACGATGAAGAACGTATTATTGATCGGACTTGGCCGCTTCGGGCGGCACCTTGCCATGCAGCTGAGCGAGCTGGGGCATCAGGTCATGGCGGTGGACCGGGACGAGGAGCGCGTCAACGAGTGTATGCCCTTTGTCACCAATGCGCAGATCGGTGACAGCACCCGCGTGGATTTTCTGCGCTCGCTGGGCGTTGGAAACTACGACGTCTGCTACGTTACCATCAGTGGAGACTTCCAGAACTCGCAGGAAACGACGTCCCTGCTCAAGGAGCTGGGGGCGAAATATGTGGTGTCCCGTGCGGAGCGTGACGTGCAGGCGAAGTTCCTGCTGCGCAACGGCGCGGACGCGGTGACATACCCGGAAAAGCAGCTGGCGAAGTGGGCGGCTATCCGGTACACCGCCAACCACATCTTCAGCTACATAGAGCTGGGCGAGAAGCACGCCATCATCGAGGTCGCCGTCCCGGACAGCTGGCAGGGTCACAGCATCGGTGAACTGGACATCCGCCGAAAGTACGGCGTCAATATCCTCGACGTGAAGCAGAACGGCAAAACCGATGTGACCATCTCGCCGGAAACCGTGCTGGACAGCGGCCTGACGCTGCTGGTGCTGGGTGAGTATACGGCGCTGAAAAAGTGCTTCCGGCTGTAAGGCTGCATCTGTCATTATTTCGGTTCCCTCGAAAGGTGTTCATGGCGGCGACCATTATCTCCTTCGGCAAGCCGGTAGAAAAAGTCACACAAAAGCCCAAGAAGCCCTTTGAAGAGCGTGTACATATTCTTTGAGGGAGCTTTTCGTGACGCTATATAGCGCAGTCCCTCATGAGGAATGTTCTCATGAGGGACTGCGCTTATTGCAATAGGGTTCTGGACTCTATGCGCCGGCGGCATTCATCTGTTATCCCGTGGCTGCCGGTGCTTAGAACGGCGCACCGCTGCCGCAGCCAATAGCATTCCGGACGCTGTTGCCAGCATCGCGATACGGATGCGGGTATATCTTGATCTTATCCACCTCATCGGGTTGAGCTCTCTGAATGTCGGCACCGTATATGGCCAGTCGGTTTTGATCATTTGTGTCAAATTGTGTAAGTAACCTGTCAAATATTGCCGAGAAAAATAATGCCGCCCGAGATATAATAAAAAATAATATCATTGGGGAGGCGTGCAGAGATGGAAGTTCGAGTAAAAAATCTGACAAAACAATTTGGCAAGACCACCGCAGTCAACCACATCGATGTTGTATTCAAGGACGGGAAGCTGACGGGACTTCTTGGCCCGAGCGGATGCGGCAAGTCTACGACTCTCTACATGATTGCCGGTCTGGAGGGTGTTACGGACGGCGAAATCATGTTCGGCGACCGGGATGTGACCACCCTGATGCCGGAGAAGCGGAATATCGGTCTGGTATTCCAAAACTACGCACTGTATCCCCACATGACAGTCCGGGACAACATCACATTCCCTCTGTCGAACATAAAGGATCCGGAAACCGGGAGGCCGTATTCCCGTGCCAAGCGTAACGCCGCGACCGATGAGATTGCCAAGCTGGTCCAGATCGAGTCCTTGCTGGACCGCAAGCCCGGTCAACTTTCCGGCGGTCAGCAGCAGCGTGTCGCGATTGCCCGTGCGCTGGTAAAAAAGCCCGATGTTCTGCTGCTGGACGAGCCTCTCAGCAATCTGGATGCCCGCCTGCGCATGGAAATGCGGTCAGAAATTCGCCGTATCCAGCAGGAATCCAAGGTGACCACCATCTTTGTTACCCACGATCAGGAAGAGGCCATGAGCATCACGGATGAGATCGTGCTGATGCGTCAGGGTGTGGTGCAGCAGGTCGCCGGTGCCCATGAGATGTACATGGATCCCGCCAACAGCTTTGTGGCATCCTTCATGGGCAATCCGCCTATTTCCTATGTGGATGTGCAGGTCGGCGGCGGTTCGGCTGTTCTGGAAAATGGCCTGCGTCTGCCCTGCAGATCTGACTACGCCGGACATGCTAAAATGGGCATCCGTCCGGAGGCGTGGGCGCTGGGCGGTGATCTGTCTGTCACACTGACCGACGTGGAGATGCGGGGTCAGGATCAGGTGGTCTCCTTCACTCTGGCGGGCCAGCCGGTTCGTGCTATCCTCAACGCGGAGGAGTATGTACGCCCCGGTCAGGAGGTTCACCTGCGTCTGTCGGAAAAGCGCTGCTATCTGTTCAACCCCGAGACGGGCGTCCGCCTGTAAGGAGGCTCACTATGCTGAAAGATAAGGTGAGAAAAGATCCGGGGGCTGCCAAGAAGCGCAGATACCAGCTGGTGGAAATGTCCGACGGTACCCTCCGTGTGCGCAGCGGATGGGCCTATGCGTACATTCTTCCCGCTATGGCTTTGCTTCTGCTGTTCACCGTGTATCCGCTGGTCATGGTGCTTCGCACGGCTTTCTATCAGAAGTATATCTATATCACCAATACCGGCAAGGGCTTCGGACTGTCCTCCTTTGCATGGGTCCTGAAGGACTCCACCTTCTGGATGGCCTGCAAAAACACAGCGATCCTGCTGCTCATTGCCCTGCCGATTACGCTGATACTTGCTCTGGGCATCGCCCTGCTTATCAACTCCATCAAACGGCTTCAGGGCTTGTTCCAGACCATCTATTTCCTGCCCTACGTCACGTCCACCATCGCCATCGGCATGGCGTTCCTGTGGCTGTTCCATTCAGACTACGGCTACATCAACTATTTCCTACAGCTGTTTGGCATCAGTCCGCAAAAGTGGCTGACCGATCCCAACCTGATGATCGTGACCCTTTCCATCTTCTCGGTCTGGAATGGTCTGGCGTTTAAGATCCTTCTGTTTCTGGCGGGTCTGCAAAAGATTAACAAGCAGGTCTATCAGGCTGCAAGGATCGACGGCTCCTCCCCCACGAAGACACTGTTCCGCATTACGCTGCCCCTGCTGAGTCCCACCATCTGGATGGTGATTCTGGTGTCCGTGATTTACGTGGCCCGCACTTTCAACGAGGTCTATGCCATGTTCGTCTCCTATTCCGGCGGAGCCGCCGGCTCGGGAAACGCCGCTATCACCATCATGTACTACATTTATTGGATGTTCTACGATCAGGGAAAGGTCAACTACGCTGCGGCAGCCGCCATTCTGTTTCTGATCGCCGTCCTTCTCATCACGGTGGTACAGCGGGTGGTCTCCAAGAAATTTGTCCACTACGTGTAAGGGAGGGAACACGATGAAGAGAAAAAATACAGAGCTCCAGATCCGGGATACCCGCAAGACGGTTCTCACCGTCATCAAATACGTGGTGCTGATCATCGGCGCACTGGTGATGATGTTCCCCTTTATCTGGATGCTCCTCACCTCCCTGAAAACACTGCCGGAGGCCATCTCCATCCCGCCCCAGTGGATGCCCGAGACTCCCCAGTGGAAGAACTACGAATACTCCTGGAATCTGGTCCCCTTCGCTATGTTTTTCCGCAACACCATCTGGGTCGGCATTCTCAGCGTGGTGGTAACCTTGGCGTTCTCCATTCTGGGTGCCTACGCCTTCAGCATCTACTCCTTTCCCGGCCGTAACCTCTGCTTCTACCTGTTCATGCTGACCATGATGGTCCCCTCGGAGATCCTGATCATCCAAAACTACGTGACCTGCAGCCGCCTGGGGCTTCTGGACAGTTTCTCCGGTATTGTGCTGCCGACAGTTGCCAACGGCTTTTACATCTTTATGCTGCAGGAATATTTCATGCAGACGCCGCCCTCCCTGTTCAAGGCCGCAAAGGTGGACGGCTGCAGCAATCTGAAGTTCCTCATCAAGGTGGTCATTCCCATGAATGTCAACGCCATTGTCACTGTGGCGATCCTGACCTTCATCACCGCTTGGAACTCCTTTATGTGGCCCCTGATCGTCACGCTTTCCGATGAGCACACACTGCTTTCCGTGGGTCTGCTTCGCTTCCGGCAGGCATCCAGTTCCAACCTGCATAATCAAATGGCGGCTGCCTGCATTGTGCTGATCCCCATGGTCATCTTCTACATCATCTTCCATAAGAAGATCATGGAGGGTGTTGCTTCCGGCGGTACCAAGGGCTGACAGCCCAAATATATAAAATTTTTGGAGGTACATTATGAAAAAGTGGTTGAGTTTTCTTCTTGCGCTCTGCATGCTCCTGAGCCTGACCGCCTGCGGCAATGAGAGCGGCGGCCCGTCCGGCAACCCTTCCGAGCCCAAGTCTCCCACGGACGTGGAGGTGGAGCTGACCGAGCCCGTCACCATCACCTTCTGGCATGGCATCGTGCAGGAAAACATGCAGCAGACCCTGAACGAGATCGTGGATGATTTCAACAAGGGTATCGGCGCTGAGAAGGGCATCACCGTGGAGTGCTATGCCAAGGGTGAGATGCCCGATCTGGAAAACGCCGTCACCGCTGCTATCAAAGCTGGTAATATGCCCAACGTCACCCTGACCGAGGCTGCCTCTGTGGTGGACTGGCTGCAGACTGACTGCGTGGTGGACATGACCCCGTACATTGAAAATGCCAACTACGGTCTGGATCTGTCTGATTACTATGACATCTATATCGAAGACAGCTGCAACTACCCCGTCCCCGGCTATTACAGCCTGCCCCTCTATGTGGCCTGTGAGGTCA
>DXUR01000025.1 GCA_019417795.1 Clostridiales bacterium
AATTATCCCGTCTGAAAATGACGGATTCGTGCTTGTCCTTTTTGATTTTGCCCTCCTTGATGAGCCGTTGTTTCTCCGCCCGAATACGCTTCAGCAGAGCCTCTGCAGGCTCGTCAGACGGGTCTTGTGGTACCAGTTTGCCCTGCACTGCCTCTTGCAGTATCGACTTCTTGAGAGCTTCTGGGAAGGCGGTGATGAGTATCTGAGCCTTATCGTAGGCATTACTATATGCCGCTATCAACGGTTGTAATTCTGTGTACTTCTGTACGATCCTCAGTTGCTCTTGAATGGGTGGCAGCGGGCACAACTGCCTTTTGAGCATTTCTTGCGTTACTTGATTGATAGTTGTAGTAGTTGCGCCCTCAAGCTGTCCGCGGAACAGATAAGAATTTATAAATAGCTGGATATAAGGGTTACATGAGCTGCGGTAAATAGCCATGAACGCTCCGAAGGCCATGCCGTCAGCGTCTACAATAGCGGATTTGCCAACCAGCGCGCGGCTTCCGTTTCTGGCGCAGATAAGAATATCCCCTTTATGAGCATAAGCCCGTTCGGGTACTGCACAGCTTACATATAGCAGCTCAGAGTAGTCTATCTGCCCGTTTTGGATATTATTTGAGCGAAGTACAGGAACCCCATCACTTGTAACATCGCTTGGCTTATAGGTCAGCCCAATATTCGTTTCACCGATGTTGCCCAGCCGCACCCACTCCCACGAATCGGGGATGTCAAACGGTACCTCATCTGCAAGCGACCGTACTTCATCGCCGATTTTCTCATAAGGAGTATTATAAGAAACTGGGCATAGCTTGAAGAAAAGCACATTATTTGATATTATAAAGAAAATAGGGGTCTTGTAATAGAAAGGAGCACAGCATGGCAAAGCAGGAACTCTCTCTGAAACAACAATACCAGCGGCTCACGCAGGCCAAGGCGCAGGCAACCCGGAATGGACAACCTACCCCTAAACTCGATAAGAAGATTGAAAAGATGAAGGCAATGATGGGCAGCACCGTACAGAAAGTGCCGGCTGCAAAACCATCTGCCAGCAAGTTCGTGGACTACAAGGGTGTCAACAAGCTGCCCATGCAGGGTGGTGCCTGCACTCCGAAATAAGATTTGCCCTAAATTGTTCATCGCACGGGAAGAACAGGATTATAGAATCAACTATGTTTAGTGATGGGCAGATCCATATTGCAAAATGGGTGCGGAATGCATTGGATCTTAACGACAGAGATGAGCTACTTTTCGAAGTCGTTGATAACAAAATAATCTTTACAAAAGCCGGGGGCTAGTGGGAAGCTCCTCGTTGCCCCGCTGACCCAAAATGTATGAAGCGAAAATGACACGCCCCAAAAGTGAACGCCGGTGTTTTGGTGCACTCTTGGGGCGTGTTTTTCATATTCAGTTCACTCTGTCAAAAGGTATGCCTTTTGACATTACTTTTTCTGGCGTTTAAGCTGCTCTTTGAAAAGATTCTTCATCACTTCTTTGCCTTTATCCGTACCGATATCAGATGCGTTCATCTCCCCCTTGAAAATCTGGGCCATAAGCAAGATGTACGCTTCACCCAGAGCGGTAGTGATTATGCCGGCAGTTGAACCAGAGATTTCCCCTCCGTTATGAATCGAACGCAATTGTACTTAAAGCCGAGAGCGTCTCAATCGTTAACAAAGCCTGCACGCGTTCAACATCAATTGTGCTTTCGTCGGTTACTTCCATCAACATTTTCTGCAGTAGATCTTTTTGCTTTTTGGTTTCCTCTTGTACGGAACTAAGTTCAGCATCTGCGATAATTAGCATTTTTTGGCAGTATTCTTTCTTGGTTTGGGAGCACTGTGTCTTAAACTTCTGTTCGGCTTCTGTCAGAACTTTGGCCTTGAATTCGTCTGCCCTCCTCTTTCGTTCGGAGTCATCGTAGATATCAAGTATTTCTTTACACTCCTTATCATCCAAAGACAATCTGGGCTGAATATACTTCATCACTTGTCCCGTTAGCTTAGTTTGTATTTCGGACTCGTAATTCTCGTTGAGCCTACTGAGGTCAGAACATGGTACCTCCTATTTTCGGAAGTACGCCGCCTGCCCCCAGGGAATCCTAACACGGTTATTGGTGAGCAGCCAGAGCACAGGTATGCCGGATGAGGCCTCATATTCCGGGAAATCGCTTTTCCCATCTGTCATGATGACGATTTCTGAAGGAACATTGTCAGACATATGTTCCCGAACATAATCAAAAATGCACTGGAAACTTGTCCCGCCTCCGCTATATGGCTTCAGTTGCAGCAGGTTTTCCGCACTGGTAATGGGAACTACCCGTCGGACTTCCGAATCAAAGAAACCGATGGAGCCGCTAAGCATCCCGCCGAATTGCTCAATAGCTGCGCAGATCTCGGCGGCGGCCATGGCCACTTCCTGATCTTTCAAAGAGGCAGAGATATCAACCATGAACAAAACATTGAGCCTGGGCGTTTCAGACTCGTTGTAATCCGGCAGAAAGAAGTCCAGGTCCTGCAGCCTGCGATCGGGAGGGGTAAAGCTGTAGTCCCTTGTTTCGTCCATGATAAAGTGGTTCAAGAGAGATTGCCAATCGTGAGTCGTGATTTTCGATCGGTGAAGGACGCGCTCACAAAGGGTGCTACTGTCATAGTTTTCTGCATCGCGGTCCTTTGAACCCCGGATTTCCCGAATTGCCTCTTTGAGATTCGCACTCGGGCGTGTTGTATACTCGAAGATGAGATCGTCCAGTTCGTCATCATCATCTGCTTCCGGGCGATATACTTCAGGCATCTCCTGCTTGCGGAACCCTTTGCACACTCGCTCGATGATTCCTCGAATGCGCTCAGATGGAATTAGGTCATCGGGATCAGGGTCATCCGGGCTGAGAATCAGGACCCCATCCTCGGTGCGGGCGTTTGGCCTATCCCACCACTCATCTGAATCCAGCAGGAGATTGCGGCGCTGCGCATCACTCAACGTGGAAGGATCCAAAGGTGTCATCTGAAATGCCTCGTAAGGCGTCAACTCGCAGCCTTCAACTTTGGGATAAAAAGTCTCATGGTGGATCTCGCCGATTCCAGGGAGCTTGTCATCCGTGAAGTCATACCGGATAAGCGAGGAGTTGACAACGATATTGCAGGCAAAGTGAAAACGGTCACCTTTATAAAACTGCGGGCGTGAGAGATGCCCTAACCGGATATGCATGAGCTGGTGGCAGAGCGCAAAATCCAAGCTGTTGTCGTCGAGCTTTTCCAACCAGCTCGCGTCAAAGTAGATGCAACTCCCGTTTGTTGACATCCGGCGCACATCCACATTGGTGACAAACAACATCTCTACCAGCGGCGCCGCCAACTCCGGCTCCCGTGTCAGAAGCCGATACCGGGCCTCCTGGAGTTTTCTTTTGAGCTTATTGATTCGCTTATCAGTCATTTCATGCCTGCCTTAACCGCATCCAGGTATATTGCGTTTTCTGCAAGAATGGGGCGGAGCTTAGGGATGAGCTGATAATCATGGAGGAGGTTGGTGCGGAAAGTCCAAGGAAGATCACAAGCGAATACTATAGAGTTGTTGATGAGCTCCTTTTCCGGATGCTGATGCGCATAGGCGACCATCTCAGCCCTAAGGGCCTCCTGCATTTCCGGAGACTTCTCAACAGCAGTCTTTTTCCCGGCGAAGATGTCTTCGATTGAAGGCAGGTTTGAAAACAGAGTGCACCATTTCGCAAAATTGTAAGTTACGCTTGCCCCGATACAGCCGGATATCAAAGGCTGAATTGCGTCCATGTTTTCTGAGATATTGGTAAGGATGTTGCTGACCATCTCCCAGGAACGAGGTGTTGGAAAAGCCAAGGTGGATTCAGGGCTATCGGAGCGCATGAGAGCGGTTGGGTTATACTCCAGAAAACTGGTGACAAAGCGGTGAATGCCTGATTTGACAGCCCAGTCGTGCCAGGAGTCAGGATCGCCCTTCACAGTAATGTGCAAGAGACGGTTGGCTAATGCGCGTGGCATATTATAGGCAACGGATTTATCGGTAACGCGGTTGCCAGCGGCAATGACGATACAGTTCTCCGGCAGCTTATGCTCACCAATAACGCGATCCAGCGTGATCTGATAGGCAGCGGCCTGCACCGACTGCGGTGCGGCGGTGATCTCGTCTAGGAAGAGGATGTTGATCACATCTTCACTTTCATCCATCTGGAAAATCTGAGGCTTCAGCCACACCGATAGGGTTTTATCCGCGTTGGTCGTCGGGATGCCTCTGAGATCTACCGGGTTGAATAGCAACAGGCGTACATCTGTGATGGAAACCTTTTTTCCGGTCTTAGCCTGGATGTTGCCCGCTATCTCACGAACACCCTGGGATTTGCCGATACCCGGAGGCCCCCACAGCATCACGGAGGGAAAAGATTTTAGTGGGGTACCGTTTTTGATGAGCTTGATATAGGCCCGGGACAATAGGCTCACAATCTGATTCACATTCAGTAAGGTCAAATTGGTTTCGTTATCAGTCATTTCTCGTGCAGCCTTTCTGACGAATGATGGTTTTTTCTGTGCTTAGGAGAATTATTGGCAGAAGCGCTGTTTCTGAACGGCAATCCGCTTTCTCATCAGCGTGACAAAAGCGCTTGGTTCAATGACTTCCAGCACCGGGCCGAAGGACAGCACCCTAATAAGCAGCTCGGTCTCATCGTCCTTGTCGTAACGGAGCCTGATCTGATAGAGCCGATCGGCCAACTTCTGAGTCTCTTTTTCAAAATGGGAGAAGTGTAGCAGCACACGTTCCAGCCCGTTGCGCTCGTCATGAAGCAGCATTACAAGCTCTTCGGAATTTTCCTGAGGCAGCGTGATGGATTTGGGATCATAGGCATCCAGCAACTCGCATGAACGCACACGAGCCATATTGATCGTGTTGAGCCGTCGCTTGCCGGTTGCCAGTAACCTGAACTTATCGTCCTTGGCGGAATATTCCAGGCGGTAAGGTATACACTCGATCGAATGGCGGGCGCCGGTATGGCCACGGAACCGGATACGCAGTTTTCTCTTCTTTCGAATTGCCTTCAGTGCTGTTTGGAAGCAAGCTATGTAGGCGGGATCCCCATACGGATCTCCGTCCGCGTACTGGTCAAAGAGAATGAAGGTGTCCTGAGCATACAGCGGATCAACATCTTCCAGCCCGGTCGTGTCCGGATCAAACAGAGCGATTCTGGGATCAGACAGCAGCGCTTTGAGCCATCTCTTTTGGAGCATTGTCAAAGGCATGGTTGGCTTGTGGTGAAGTATGGAATGATACTCCTGATCGAGTAAAGGCCAGGTTCCGGATTTCAGCGCTGCCGGAATTGCAAGCGCGCTTTCCGCGAAAGCCTTTTCCCGGACAAGCTCGGTCATTCTTCGATCTGTCAACTTCCCATCGGATGCTTCGGAAAGGACAGCTGCGACGACATTGAAATAGCTTCCGTAGATCTCACTGAATAACATCGTTGCCACCTCCGTACAGAGCGTCCATCCGAGCCAAATCTTCTTGGAACATATCCAAAACATACTGGCTGGAGCATTTGAGATCTACAATGCGGCCGATGAAGGTGCGCAGCCAGGGCAGTATCTCTGAGGCATCATAGACATCGGCTGAAAACCTGCAAGTCTGTGAGTCCAATAGTTCGACTGTACCATGGCGCTTCTCGCGCTCCAGGCGGTGCAGCACGAATTCCTCGCCCGGGTCAAAATGGACCGTCATTTCAATATGATCCAAATTATGGTCGGGACCCGTTGAGACACCCCAAAGGTGCTGGTCAAACTTCTCCTGGTACCCTAAGTACTTGCTGTAGTGTTTCTCGACATTCCCAATCGTGACCTTTTTGATGGCATCCAACCGGAAGAAAGATAAGTGCCGCCCCCGGTAATGGTAGCCGAGCAGATACTGGCGCCCGGACTGGGTGCTGACATAGATCTTCAGAGGACAAACCGTCCTTTGATAGTCGCGGCCACTCCGCAGGCTCCTGACGGTCAGTTCCGCAGCTCTTTTTTCATCGATTGCCGCCAACAGATCACAGAGGACATCACTGTCCAGGGCGTGGAGCATGTAGTGATGTTTGAATCGGAAGCTATCAGAAGGTTTTTCCAATTTATCGATCAAGAAGGAGCCAATCACCCCGAGTGGATCCTCCTCGGAGAAAAAGGATAGGGCGTCTGCCCAGGTATTCAAATCAACGGTGTTATCATCCGTTCTCCGGTAGAGTACCTCACGACCGCATTTCTCGGAGCTTAGCAGACCAAGCGCCTCATATTCCTTGAGCTTTTTCCGCACGGTGGATTCGTCTGGAGAGAAGGCGCCGCTGAAATGAGAGAGATAGTCATCATTGATGCAATCGACAATCTCTCTGGAAGAAAGCGCGCTGCCATCGGCCAGCAGGTCCATCACATAGAAGTGGAGGGTGATGTCCTTATCGGTAAAGCTTTTGGCTTTAAAAGCCTTGTGGAGCGGGTTGTGTGGGATCCGCCTGCTGTCAACCGAGAGGAATACATTCTTGCCGGATGTGTCCTGATGGAAGGACATAAAGTCGCCGATCCAACTCTCAATTCTTCGCCGCTCATTATCGTAGCTGCGGGCACTCTTGATGCTGTACTCTTCCCGACTCTTAAACCCATAGACATAGAATTCGCGCATGTAGCTCCGGATACGCTCAAAACTCTTGACCAACTCACTATATGCCACGAAATCCACCTCCTGCAGTTTATGGCCTCATTTTACCACAGGAGGTGTCCAAATGAAAGAACAGCTCCTTGCCAACTGCGGTCTGGAATGGGTTTGAACCAATTTTTCGCAGACTTTTAGGTAGTTGCTCTTGAGTTCGCAACTTTTTTTCCGTGTTTTTCCTCTGAACAGGCAGTATTCTTAAATCACGAAAAGCGCATACAGCAAACCCATGCATATGACTTTTAATCATAGACGCTGTTCTGGTCTGGCGTAGTAACCTCTCCGGAATAAAGAATGCGCTTTGTAAAAGACGCTAACAGCATTATCTATTAACATTAGCTCAACGAAGGAGCACCTGCTTTCGGGGCAGGCCGACAAAGGGTGAGACCCCCTTTATGATGATAAAGGACAGCGTCTTGTCGAATACATCTCCGGTAGTTCAGATGGTAGAACGGGAGACCCCAATCTCTGTGTCGTGGGTTCGAGCCCCACCCGGATGATGTATTCACTCCTTAGACAAAAAGGCACCAACAGCAAAGATTGAATAGCTAAGATGGTTATAGCAGGCGGTTCATACCCGTCGTTCGTGGGTTCGATTCCCACTTCACATGGTGCCTTGTTTTATCAATAAAGATGCCCACAGCAACACCCAACGGTCTTGAATCCGATCCGATGCAGAGGTCAGGGCGCCGGTCAACTGGCGGCTTAGGACTTGCGATATGTCAGGCATCTTGTGAAAGGCACCAACAGCAATTCTTGGTAACAACTACGACTAGAAATCGTACTTTCGGGTTCAAATCCCTGATGGTGCCTTGTATAACCAATTCATCACGGAGGAGTGATTTCCATGCTGAAGTTTCTAAAGAAAGAAGCAAATATGACCCATACGGAAAATGGCGCAGTTACATATCGTTCCACCCAGTCTGAATGTCTGGATCTGTTCGCTACGATCGGCGCCCTGCGCAGAGAGCGTGACGAGGAGATCACGAATCGCTTCCTCCGCGCCTATGCCGAAGACGCTGATCTGGCCATGAAGACCCTGTTCTTTGCGAGAGATATTCGTGGCGGTATCGGCGAGCGCCGTGTCTTCCGTACCATTCTGAAGTGGCTGGCCGACAACGAGCCGCAATCCCTGGAGAAGAACATCCAGTACATTGCAGAGTATGGACGCTACGATGACCTGCTGGTCCTGATGGGCACCACATGCGAAGGCAAGGTGCTGCATCTGATCAAAAAGCAGCTGGCAGCCGACTGTGCCGCTCTGGAGGCTGGCGAGTCCGTGTCCCTGCTGGCCAAGTGGCTCCCCTCCGTCAATGCCTCCAACGAAGATGTGATCCGGCAGGCGAAGCGAATTGCCCGTGCGATGGGTATGAACGACGCCCAGTACCGCAAAACGCTGAGCGCCCTGCGCACCAAGATCAGCATCATCGAGAACAACCTGCGCGAAAAAGACTACACCTTCGATTACTCCAAGCAGCCCTCCAAGGCCATGTTCAAGTATCGTAAGGCCTTCATGCGAAATGATGGAGACCGCTATGATGAATTCATGAGCCGTGTCGCCGAGGGTACGGAGCAGCTCCACACTGGCACCCTGACGCCCTATGAGATGATCAAGCCCTTCTTCGGTCGCGGCGATATCTCCGATCAGGAGCGCAAGGCCATTGACGCAACATGGAAGACACAGGAGGATTTCACTGGCGGTGAGAACGCTCTGGTCGTCATTGATGGCTCCGGCTCCATGTACGGTGGTGCTGATCCCATCCCCGCTACTGTGGCGCTGTCTCTTGGTATCTACTATGCCGAGCTCAACACCGGCGCATTCCAAAACCACTTCATCACATTCTCTGAGAATCCCAAGCTGGTGGAGATTAAGGGCAAGGATATCTACGAAAAGGTGCGGTACTGTCACCAGTTCAACGAGGTCGCCAACACCAATATCCAGCGTGTGTTTGAGTTGATCCTCAAGACTGCCGTGAAGAACCGTGTGCCCCAGAAGGATATGCCTGCCAAGATCTTCATTATCTCCGATATGGAGTTCGACTACTGTACTGAAGATTGCTCCTTGACCAACTTCGAGTATGCGCAGCGGCTCTTCGAGGAACATGGCTACCAGCTGCCCGAGGTGATGTTCTGGAATGTGGCAAGCCGTAATCAGCAGCAGCCCGTCAAGATCAACGACCAGGGCGTTGCGCTGGTATCCGGCTGTAATCCCCGAATCTTCTCCATGCTGAAAGCCGGCATTCTTTCCCCCTATGCCTTCATGATGGATGTTCTGGGTTCCGAGCGTTACGCGGCGATCGTGGCATAATAGAGCTGACGCAGGAGGTGATAGCAGGTATGTTATCGCCTCCTGCTTTTTCTTTCCCAACAAAAGTGTTGCTGTTGGCAGAGATGAACCGTAAAATAAAGAGTATGAAGGAAAGGGAGATCGTTATGATTACGATTCAAGGTTTATATAATACTGCGGTCTGTTACACCCCCGAGTTGGAGGAGGCAGCCCGCAAGCAGATCCAGACCGTTTGCGATCAGGCCGAGTTTGCCGGCTGCAAGATCCGGATCATGCCCGATGTCCACGCTGGCAAGGGCTGTACCATCGGTACCACCATGACCATCCAGGACAAGATCGTGCCCGGTATGGTTGGCGTCGATATCGGCTGCGGTATGGAGACTGTTGAGCTTCGTGAGCGGGAGGTCGACTTTGAGAAGCTGGACGCCCTAATCCGCAGGGAGATCCCCTATGGCCGTGAGGTTCGAGACATTCCTCATGCACTGAACGCTGAGATCGATCTGACTCACCTCCGCTGCACAGATCAAGTCAATCTCAACCGGGCCATGCGCAGCATCGGCTCTTTGGGTGGCGGCAACCACTTCATTGAGGTGGATCGCGCGGAGGATGGCCGGTTGTTCCTGGTGGTCCACTCTGGCAGCCGTCATCTGGGCACCGAGGTGGCTGAGCACTACCAGAATGAGGGTCGGCGTGCCCTTTGGGGCGGCGCCCAGTATCAAGTTCAAGCCGCCATTGACCAGCTGAAGGCCGAGGGCCGGTTCCAGGAAATCCAGAAGACCATCAAGGCGCTCAAGAAGGAGCACGAGCTGAATATCCCCAAAGATCTGGCCTATGTGGAGGGTAAGCTGTTCGAGGACTATATCCACGATATGAAGCTGACACAGCAGTTCGCCATGCTCAACCGCAAGGCCATGGTGGATGTTATCATGACTGGCATGGGCTTCACGGCGGTGGAGACCTTCACCACCATCCACAACTATATTGATACGGACGCCATGATCCTGCGTAAGGGCTCTGTCTCCGCCAAGGCCGGCGAGAAGCTGCTGATCCCCATCAACATGCGTGACGGTAGCCTGATCTGCAGCGGCAAGGGCAACGAGGATTGGAATTGCTCCGCACCTCATGGCGCCGGCCGGCTGATGAGCCGCAAGGCGGCCTTCAATGCTCTGTCCATGGAGGAGTTCCAGAAGGAAATGGAGGGTATCTACACCACCTGTGTTGTGCCCGACACGCTGGACGAGTCTCCCATGGCCTATAAGAGCATGGAGGAGATCGTCGCTCAAATCGGCCCTACTGCGGAGATTATTGAGCGGATCCGTCCTGTCTATAACTTTAAGGCAGCAGACTGAAATACAATGATGAAAGGCGGTGTTGACCGTGGAAGCATTGATCAAAGAAAAGCTTCATGAAATCGAGCAGCGGGAGAACTGCCGCATCCTTTTGGCCGTGGAGTCCGGTAGCCGTGCTTGGGGCTTTGCTTCTCCGGACAGCGACTATGATGTGCGCTTCATTTATGTGCGCCCCAGAGAGAGCTATCTCAGGCTCAACCGGGTCCGTGATGTGATCGAGCTGCCCATCAATGGTGTTCTGGACATCAACGGTTGGGATGTGGACAAGACACTGAAGTTGCTCCATAAATCCAACCCCACCGTATTTGAGTGGTTTTCCTCTCCCATCGTGTATCAGACCACTGACTTCACTGAGGCGTTTAAGCCCGTCATGCGGCGCTACTTCTCGTCCAAGAATGGCCTTTGGCACTATCTGCAGATGGCGGAAGGAAACTATCGAGAATACCTGCGCGGCGACATGGTGAAGGCCAAGAAGTACTTCTATGTACTGCGGCCAATCCTTGCTTGCCGGTGGATCCTTGAAAAAGGTACTCCGCCCCCAATGCTCTTTTCTGAACTGGCGGCGAGCCAGCTTCCGGACTACCTGGAGAAAACCGTTGCGAAGCTGCTTGATCTGAAGATGAACTCCCCTGAGGTGAAGATGATCCCGAGAATCGATATCCTCAACGCTTACATGGATCGGAGCATTGCAGAGGTGCGTGCTCTGGTGGAGCAGTATCCGAGAGAAATCACGAAGGACTGGGAGGAACTCAATGCGCTGTTCCTCGCCGCACTGGAGATGTGATCTTATGATGAAATTGCCACCACAAGTGAATACAGCATTTGAGATGCTTGAAGCGGCCGGCTATGAGGCGTACCTTGTTGGTGGCGCAGTGCGTGATTATGTGCGTGACAACAGTCCTGCGAAGGATTGGGACATCACCACCAACGCGCTCCCAGAGCAGGTGGAGGAGATCTTTACAGGCTACCACCTGATTGAGACTGGCTTGAAGCATGGGACTGTAACTGTTGTGATCGACCAAGAGCCTCTAGAAATCACGACCTATCGCGTTGACGGGGACTACTCCGACCATCGGCATCCGGACTCAGTCAGCTTTACCCGCAGCCTGAAGGACGATCTTGAGCGCCGGGACTTCACCATGAACGCTCTGGCCTACAACCCCAGGACAGGTGTTGTTGACTTCGTAGGAGGCAAGGCGGACATTGCCGGCGACCTTGTCCGCTGCGTGGGAGATCCAGATCGGAGATTCCAGGAAGATGGCCTGAGAATGCTCAGAGCCCTTCGCTTCGCCTCCGTGTATGGCATGACGATCGAAGCTGCCACGGCAGCGGCCATCCACAGGAACAAGCACTTGCTCAAAGGTATCGCTGCGGAGCGCATTCTGGTTGAGCTTACCAAAATGCTCTGCGCTCAGGGCGCGGCAGGTGTTCTGCGGGACTTCGCCGATGTGCTGGCCGTCCCGATCCCGGAGCTCACACCCATGTTTGGCTTTCCGCAGCATAATCCACATCATGACAAGGATGTCTGGGACCATACCATCGCGGTCATTGAAAGTATCACCCCTGAACCGGTGCTTCGTTGGGCAGCCCTGCTGCATGACATTGGGAAGCCTTCCTGTTTCTCGCTCGCCGAGGATGGCATTGGCCACTTCTTCGGGCACTCGGATCAGAGTACTTCAATGGCGGAGAGTATCCTCAGTAGACTTCGCTTCGATAACGCCAGCAAAGAACAAATTGTAAGACTCGTTCGCTATCATGACATGCCCATCACGGCCGACAGGAAGCCAATCAAACGGCTTTTGAGCAAGCACGGTGAGGATGCTACCCGGCAACTGATCGAGCTGCACAAGGCAGATACGCTTGGTCAATCGGCCATCTGCAGACACCGGATCGCAATCTTTGAGGAAGTATCGCAAATGATCAATGAGATCCTGCAGGAAGAGAGCTGCTTCACACTCAAGGACTTGGCAGTTAATGGACATGATATGATGACATTGGGCTTTCAGGGACCGACCATTGGCCGTGTGCTGCAGGAATGCCTGGATGCAGTCTTGGATGAGCAGATCCCCAACGAGCATGAGGCGCTGATGGCCTTTGCAAAGGATAGACAGCTGAAGAGTTAATACCAAAACGGCAATACCAAGCAGGTATTGCCGTTTTGGTATGCACAGGAACTTAGGTGGGTTGTAGGGTTTTGTCGATGGTCGTATAATGAGTGATGAAGCAAAGTGACGATCGTGAGGTTGCCTTTGACTTCGATTATGCTACTCACTTGTTCCGGCAACTCTCTAAATCGCATCACAAGGGAACATTTTCCCTATTTTTGCGTCTATATCAATAAGGGATTCATGGCTGATATGAAAAGGAGGCTGCTGATATGAAACAGAAAAAGAAATGGGTTATTCCCCTCTGTGTGATAGGAGTCATACTGCTACTTTGTGCGGGTGGCCTTTGGTATATGATAAATCACTCCATGAGTTTCTCTGTCGGACGCTGCTTAGTAGCGGACAACGGATCGTATATGTTCATCGACGGAAACTCACCCATTATCATGAGCAACCGAAAGGATAAGGAAGGTCTGTTCTCTGGCTTGGGGACCGGCGATAAGATTTTGATCTTCCACGATGGGATTGCGGATACCTATCCAGGCAGGACCGGTGCGTATTGGTGTGTGAAATTGGAAGACGGTACGCAGGCCGATATTCCGGAACAGGTCATAGAAGAGCTTACGGAACTCGGATGGACCATTGTAGGAAATGAAGCTGATCCAGATTCCGTGACGCCTGAACCGGGAGCATACGCTTTTGAGGCGCAGTACATCCGGACCAATGGCGGACCTGAAGATGGCTATCCTTACCACACCGTGATCAGTTCCAGAGCGGAATTGGAAGCCTATTACGAGGCATACAAGGACATTTATAGTCTGGAACGAAGAGAGACAGTCTACTCCGACAGCACAATCGGCTTTTTGGATGCCTGCGACAAATACGATAACGCCTATTTTGAACGGCAGAATCTTGTTCTGATCGTACTGCAGGAAGGCAGCGGATCAATTCGGCATGAGATTACAGATGTGCGTCGTCACCGTATTGAGAACGGTGCATTGGATGGGTGGGACATTACGATTGACCGTAAGGTCCCTGAGGCAGGAACAGAGGATATGGCTCAGTGGCATCTATTCCTTGAAGTGCAGATGGGCGATGTGATCAAGGCCACCGACAAGGTTTGGATCAATGGAAAACAGAGCGAACGCACTCCGGCAATATCCGGTCTTGTTGGTATCAGTCGTACTCCGTCGATAAGCGCCTATCAGGATCCCTGGGGAGTGAAGCTTACTGCAAAGAATATTACCCCGTCTGGATTGACCATTGTTTGTACGCAGCAAGATGGAGAACCAACCGGTGAGCTGCAGACCGGCAGTTACTACGGACTCGAAATGCTGCAGGATGGCGAGTGGGTTGCGGTCGAGCTGCTTCCTATGGAGTATGAGCTTGCCTGGACGTCAGAAGCATGGATGATCCCTAACAATGCGGAAACAGAATGGGAAGTGAATTGGAGCCGCCTGTACGGAGAGCTTCCCGCAGGTTCCTACCGGATCAGCAAATCGGTTATGGATTTCCGGGGTACCGGTGATTATGACACCAAAACCTATTATGCAGGCTTTGATCTCGTGGACGCCGCTGACACAAGTAATGTTTCCTACGAACACGGCGGATTTGGCGTCAGTGTGCCGCTTCTTTCTGGTTGGGAATACAAGGTTGAGGAATACAGTGCCGATGGCATGAGCTATGGCGTCAGTTTCCGACCCGCTGGTGAAGATGGATGGATCGATTTCCAATATTGGCCTACATTCGGCGTCTGTGGCACCGGATTGTCAATGAAGGAATTTGGAAATGGTTCCATGGGCACCTACGATGGCGGTGCTATCTGGAACTTTATCAGTTACCCTGCCAGCAAAGGCAACTTTGTGGCAACGACCCAGGGTGTAAATAGCTGGTGGTCACGCTACGGCGAGACTGCTATGGAAATCATAACGCAGGTAATCTGCACAGACACCATCGTAGACTAAGGAGGGTACGCAGTATGAAACGAATTGTAGCGCTATGCCTCGCAGCGGCTTGCCTGATTTCTATGGTAGGCTGCGCAGGAGATACCAATATGGACGAAAAGAAACCAAACAACTCCGCATCGGCCTATGCTCTGGCACTGGCTAGCTATCCGGAGATGGCTCCCTACCCAAACGAGATGGAGTATTTTGATGAAAAGACCGGTGAGTTTGACAGCGATGGCTTTGATGTGGTCTATGACGCCTGGCAGTCGGACAGAAAGGCCCAACGCAGTCAGCCGGAAGGCTATGCAGACGGTCTGGAACCGTTCTTCGCCAGTTCAATCCGAGAGTTTCTCAGCAATTCCAACGGGGAGAACAAGGTATACTCTCCTCTGAGTGTTTACATGGCCCTCGCCATGCTGGCAGAGGTGACGGACAGTGAAAGCCGCCAGCAGATCCTTGACCTTCTAGGAAGTGAAAGCATTGAGGCTCTGCGCTCCCAGGCGGCCAGTGTTTGGAACGCCAATTACAGCAATGACGGCGCCGTGACAAGCATTCTGGCAAACTCCCTGTGGCTGAATGAGTCCGTAAATTTCAACCAGTCCACAATGGACAGTCTGGCAAAGAATTACTATGCGTCCTCCTTCCGTGGTGAGATGGGCAGCGAGGAATTTAATCGGGCCTTGCGGGACTGGATCAATGAGCAGACCGGAGGACTGCTGGATGCGCAGGCCGATGGCCTGTCGATGGACCCCGAGACCGTTATGGCTTTGGCCTCTACCATCTACTACCGAGCCAAGTGGCACAGTGAGTTCAATGAGGCCGGAACGGAAAAGGGCCTGTTCCATCTGTTCAGTGCTGATGGAGAGACCGTGGAGTGCGACTTCATGCACAAGGGCGGCAGCAACACCTATTACTGGGCAGATCAGTTCGGCGCTGTTGCTCTGAGCCTGGAGGGCAGCGGCAAAATGTGGTTCCTCCTGCCTGATGATGGCGTGGCTATGGATGATCTGCTTGCCGATGAGCAAACGATGGAGTTCCTAAACAGCAATGGAAACTGGGAGAACAGCAAGCACCTGATCGTGAATATGTCCGTTCCCAAATTTGATGTTGTCTCTGATCTTGACCTGCGTGATGGCCTGAATGCGCTGGGTATTACCGGTGTATTCGATGCCACGGTGGCCGATTTCAGTCCCATGACTTCGAAAGTTGCAGAGATATTCCTTTCCAAAGCCGACCATGCAGCCCGCGTTGCCATCGATGAAGAGGGGGTTACCGCAGCGGCATATACCGTCATGATGATGGCTGGTGCTGCGGCGCCACCTGAAGAGGAAATGGACTTCGTATTGGATCGACCGTTCTTATTCGCCATTACTGGTGCAGATGGACTTCCACTCTTTGTTGGCGTAGTCAATAGACCGTGAACTGAAAAAAGGCAATAAGAAAACGGCAGTGCCACAATGTGGCATTGCCGTTTTCATGTATATCCGATGCATTGAGTCGTTTACCCCTCATAGGACTGCGGCTGGTAGCCATAGTGCTTGGCAAAAGCTTCATAGTCAACCCATTTCGGGTTGTCAAAGATCCTTGCAGCGTAGAGCTCAAGCGTGTAATGCTCCAGTTCTGCTTTCGTCTTTAACCAATAGGTGTGCTCCTTCTCCCACTCCAGGAGTTTATCGAACAAGTCTTCTTCGTGGCTCCGGACAATGAGCTCACGCACCAAATCGAGCCAGACATCGTTCCTGATGTCTCCAAGATCCGTCTGGATACCATTGCGGTACCCGTACTTCTTATCTCTCCCAGAACCAGAAAGAAGAATCGATTGACCAGTGCTGAAATGTGCGTGTAGATCTTTATGCGTGAGTTGATCTCTGTTAGGAACTGCCGATAGTGAGTCAATAATCGTGCGCGGATACATAGACATACCTCCATTCTGGTAAGTCTTACGGATTAACGGTCGAAAATGCAACAAATCGATCATAATGAGCAAAAAAGGAAAACCGCGCCACACTGTTGTCGCCGTTCTGTGATATAATCGAACTATGTCGAATAATCAATTCCCTTTGGATCAGCCGCATCCGACCATCATCAAGAAACGACCGGATTGACAATGCACATATTATGTAGTATTATTGTAGTGCAAAGGAGGCTTGAACATGGATTCCAACATGACTTTTCGCATTGATTCTGAAGTGAAAGCGCAAATGGCAGCCATCTGTGATGCACTGGGCATGTCAACTTCTACTGCCTTTAATATTTTTGCCAATGCCTTTGTTCGAGCAAAAGGCATGCCTTTTGCTGTCACGATTCATGAGCCTGTAACAGCTGTGAGCCGCGAAAAAATGCTGGCGGACACCGATCAACTATTGAGCGAGTTCGCTTCTGACTATAAGAGGATGGCAGAATGATTTGGGTTACAGCAGAAGATGTCGTAGCGATTCATAGCCGTATCATTCAAGTTTCTGGTGGCATTGATGGTCTGCGTGATCGTGCTGGATTAGAAGCGGCTATTGCCGCACCCCTTCAATCATTTGGAGGAGAAGATCTTTTTCCAACTGACATAGAGAAAATCGCTCGTATTGGGTTTGGGTTAGCGTCCAATCACGCATTTATCGATGGCAATAAGCGAATTGGCGCCATGGTCACGCAACTGCTACTCAAATGGAATGGATATCAGTTCCAATTGGAGCAGAATGAGCTGGCCGATATGTTCATTGGTATCGCGGATGGCACAAAGGACGAAACGGAGCTTCGGTATTGGATCAACGACCATATTGAATAACGAAAAGGTTGCCTCGTAAGCGTCAAAGCTAACGTAAGCGTCAATTCTGACAACGTATAAAAATCTCCA
>DXUR01000250.1 GCA_019417795.1 Clostridiales bacterium
GAAGAAGTTCTTTCCTTATGCACCCCATTCCATCATCTATCAGCGGCACCAGCGGTATATCCTGAACCCTGATTTTCGGCGGATAGCAGATACCATTATTGATACTGCTCCCGGCGAATTTCCGGGCCGTGGGATGCCGCTGGGCGTTGAGCCGAGCCAACAAGAAATGGCGGCAATGCCCAGTGCTGTGGACAACTGGATCAAATGCCAGATGTCCACGCATAGCGCCGGACACTACATGGATGATTACTGCATCATTCTCCCGGATATCGAAGATCTGAAAAAGCTGGGCCGCGCTATCGTGCGCCAGTTTGAAATCCGCGGCATCCCGGTCAACAAGAAAAAATGCAAAATCATCCCGCTGACGAAGCCGTTCCGCTGGTGCAAGGCTCGTTTTACCTTGACCGAGACCGGAAAAATCAAAGTCAATGGTAGCCGTGATGGTGTGATACGCGCCCGGAGGAAACTGAAGCTGTTCCACCGTGAATGGCTGGCCGGGAAACGTACCCTGCAGGAGGTAGCGCAGTATATGAACTGCCAAGAAGCCTACTATAAAAATTTTGATGACCACGGGCGGCTGCTGCGCCTGCGGCGGCTTTGCTATGCAATTTTTGGAGGTAAAGTACCGTGTACAAAATCGTCAAAGCCAGTGATGGCACCGTCCTTGCCTTGACCGAGGACGTGACCTACATCAAAAAAGCCGACAACGGCTGTTATATCCTCTGCCCGGAGCCTGATGCTTCGGGCATTTCTTATGCCGGCACACCGTATCATCTGCTCGATCGTGACCCTATGGGGGACGATTTGGAAAGCGTTATTCTGGAGCCGACCGACATTGGTGGCTGGATTATGGAGGCGAAAGCTACCATCGAGGATGCCGACGAGATGAACGTGGATCAGGCTTATCGCCTGACCCTTCTGGAGTTGAATGTCTCCGATACGGATGACACTGAGAATACCTGATAGGAGGAAAAGGCAATGAGCAAAGCAACGGAAATGGTTCTGTATCGCACCTGCAAGCGCATGATCGAGCGCGGCAGTACCGATGGTATGGCGGAGAAGATCGATATTTTCTACGCCGCCGGCAAACTGACCGATGAGCACTACGCCGAGCTGACCGGTATGCTCGCCGAGAAGAAAGAGCAGGTCTAACCCATGGTGGAGCATGAACGCTTTATCGCCCGCCGCCGGGCGCGCTTCGACGGCATAGATGGAAAAGTGAATATTCCTTATGGAACCGCCCTGACCTGTCAGGACGGTTTTCTTATGCACAAAAACCAGCGTGTGTGTGCTGTGGGGAGCCAGAACGGCATGGACTGCTTTGTTCAGGATGATGACGGTAACGGCACCCTGCGCGGGGATCTGGTAGGAAACATCCAGCGGAGCCTTGAGCGTCGGGATGCGGACTATCAGACCCGCTGGAACCGGGTTTGGGCATCGGCACTCTGCCAAAAGTACCGCCGCCCGGAGTCCGAAGACTACTGGCTGTGGGCGAGAGCGTTTTTTGATGCTCCGATTTTTGATTTGCAGGCAATCGCCGCGCTGGTTCAGTGAGGGGGATGGCTGTGAATCTGAAAGAATTGTTCTGGAGCGGTGGCGGGATGGTTTTGGTGCTGCTCTCGCTCATTGAGGTTTCGCCCATCAAGATCAATCCGTGGAGCAGGCTTGCGAAAATCATCGGACACGCCCTGAATGCTGAAGTGCTGGAACAGCAGAAGCAGACCCAGAAAAAGCTGGAGGAGCATATCCAAGTTGATGATGAGCGCAATGCTAATCTTCTGCGTACTCAGATCCTGCGTTTCAATGACGAACTGATTGATGATAAGCACCACACGAGGGAGCATTTTATCGAGATTTTGGCCGTCATTGATGCCTATGAGGACTACTGCCGCAGTCACCCCGACTACAAAAACAACCGCTGCATCTGTGCGGTAGCGAATATCAAGCGGGTGTACAACGAGCGGCTTCAAAAGCACGACTTCTCTTGAAGGAGGTTTTCTACATGAGAGTCATTGTCTATCAGGCCAGTGACACATCTGCCCTGAGCAAGAACTTCACCCGCAAGGACTTCAAGTGCCCTTGCGGGTGTACTCGCCAGATGGTCGATTCGGAGCTGGTCGAAAAACTTCAGGCCATCCGGGATAAGCTGGGCAAGGCCATCAAGGTGACCAGCGGATACCGTTGCATCACGCACAATGCCAGCAAAACCGTTGGCGGAAGCCCAAATTCCAAGCACCGCTATGGTATGGCGGCAGACTGGCGCATGGTGAACCGCAGCATCAATCCTGTGGCCTTGGGCATCATCGCCGCCCAGTATTTCAAGGCGGTGGGCATCTACTGGTATGACGGCTGCGCCATCGTACACACCGATACCCGCGATGCAAAGGCAACGTGGCTGTGCGATGCCCCGCGGCACTACCCCAGCACCACCTACCAGAAGTTCATTCTGCCGACCATCCGCCGGGGTTGCACCGGGGATGCAAACCGTGCAGCCACGAAGATGCTCCAGCGGCTGCTGGGGCTGACCCCGGACGGCATTTTCGGCGAGGGCACCGAGAACGCTCTGCTGAAAGCGCAGGAGGCGCACGGACTGGCCGTGGACGGCATCTGCGGCCCTGCCAGCTGGAAGGCCATTTCCGGGGCTTCCAAGTACCTGTGAAACATCCGATATAACCAACACGACAAAACGGCGCAGGGGTGGCTCCCCGCGCCGCTGATACTTATAGGAGGCAATATCATGGAAGCTATGCTGAACTTTATTCCCGCTCCCGTCGCCATCGTCCTGATGCTGGCGGGCTTTATCGCACTGGCAGTCGGGGGCATCCGGCTGGGCTACAAGGCCACCGTCAAGGATCTGGCTCTGGAACTGGTCAAAAAGGCCGAGCTGTCCATCATGGGCAGCGGTCAGGGCGCCAAAAAGAAGAAGCAGGTGTTCGCTGCTCTCCGCGCCAAGTGCCCGGCGGCTATCCGTTGGGCCATCACCGACGAGGTGATGGACGCAGTCATCGAACACGCCTTTGATGTTATGACCGCAGCACTGGGCAAAAAGTCTTGACTGCTGCATGAGTGCCGTGTAAAATAGAGGCACTTGAAAAGCTTCGGCTTTTGTAGAGAGCGGCCCGGCATGGTCCACTCTTGATTTTATATTTGGCTACCTCGGTAGCGCGCAAAAATCCCCCTCTGCTTTGTCGAAGCCCTGCGAACCTCGCGGGGTATGTGTAGGCAAAGTGGAGGGGGATTTTTTGTTTATCGGATGGTGTTGTAGAATTCAATCAACTTGGACAGCTTTTCAACGTCTGACTTTTCCATGCTGGAAAGTATCTTGACTGCCTTTTCGGAAAGACGGGTAGTGTCACACGAAATTCTAATATCGGTATCTATCGTGCTTGCATCGGTCAGACCCAGTAGATAATCAGCGGTGACGCCGAAATATTCCGTGAGTTTCATAATGGAATCTCCTCTTGGAGTTTTGTTTCCGTTTTGCCAATCTGACAGGACCCCCACCGATACATTCAAGTCCTTTGCCAGCGAACGCACGGTAATCCCTTTTTCATCAATAAGCGTTTTCAACCTCGGACCGAATTTTTCAACTTTGCTCATTTTGCTTCGCCTCTCTCCATAAATCTCCATTGTATACGCGAACCAGCACCCAGTCGGACAGCGGTTTGACGTTCCCGGTCCAGTCCCGGAGGGCTTCATCGGTGCCGCAAGCCTCACAGATGTACACGCCCTTGGCGTGGCGGCTCAGTGCTCCGCGGGTCAGTTTGTCCGGCATCCTCTCGCCGCAGCGGGGGCACAGCGGCCAGCCCTGCTGCTGGTCATAGAGCATCTTTTCGATAGCTTTTTCGTCCGTCATTGTACTTCCTCCTTAAACATCTCGGCTAACCGAGTGATATGCAAACCAGTGACCGCGCCGCCGGAACAGATAGAACCAATTCGTGAACTCCTGCCCTGTGCAGTCATAGGGGCTGTTGTAAGCTTCCAGATAGCAGTTGCCGCGGAACCAGTTGGCGGCATCCGCCCTGTGCGCTTTGTCCAATTCATCGGGCAGCTGAACAAGCTCCAGACGGCCGTCATAGTCGGCACTGATAATGCGCACATTGGAAACGGGGCGGTTATTGTAGGCCCGGATCTCCATCTTGACGGTTGCCGCCAAGTTTTTCACGGCAGACCTCTTTTCGGCAGAGGCGGGAATGTCGCTCTGCATGAACATCAGGAGTGCATACGCATCCCGCAATCTCTCATTATCGGTAATACTGAACATGGTCATAACCTCCTCACTTCATGTTCTGGCGTTCCCACATCAGCCAGCGATTCACTTCCTCGCCGGGCATCGACTTCGGCTTGCTGGTTTCGATGTACTCCCTCTCTCCGAAGATCTCCAGCTGGTCGATGTCGTCAGGCGACTGGGTGATAATCTTTGCCGGCCAATCGCCCACGCCGGGGACTTCAATGCGGCGCAGATACAGGTTGCTGTCAAAGTACCAATCACTCTTGATGTACCGCTCTTCGGCATCGGTTCCCTCGATGGCCTCAATGTACTTGCCGAGCGCGCCGAAGACTTCCAGTCTGGTTGGTGCTTTGTCGAAGTCGGTCACATCAAAGAGTTTGATATAGGAGATTCGGCCGCGTTCAACGGCAAGCTCCTCGATGGTGCCGGAGTATTTGTAAAGTTTCATTGTCATATCCTCCAAATGCCCGTATAGCCAGATAGCGCAGCTTTTCGGTTTTTAGGCGGCGGTATTTTCACTCTCGGCCTCTGTCAAAAATGCAGAGGTGAGATGCAACCGGGCGGTCTTGAATTCCGGGCCTCTCATGCTCAGACGCTTTGTAAGCACCCGCATCATCAAATCGTGCTTCTGCTGCTGGGTGTACCCGCTGATGGACTTGAAGTGAAGGTTGTCGTGGTCACAGTTGATAGCCCATGCGCTCATTGCCAAGCAGAACTGAACGTATGCTTTGATGCGCCCGGCGTGGGTGGTTCCGTTGAACAGCCGGAACTCCACGGTGCCCTTTGTGAAGAATGCATGGAGGTTGATTCCGTGATACCGGGTGCTGTTGTAGTGGGAAGAATCCACGCCTCCATCATATCCGTCATTCACCACGC
>DXUR01000251.1 GCA_019417795.1 Clostridiales bacterium
TCAAACTGGGCAAGGCTGTATGTGCGAATTTTTTGAATTGGTGTATGCAGATATGCTTCCGCAAAGCCGTCTGGTTCCGTTTCCGGCATTTCATACGCCTCAGCGCGCTCATAGTCCATCTTGTTCATTCGCTCCACGATCTTATCTAAGATTTCCTGTTTGCTGGCATAGTGCTTATATAAAGCAGCTTTCGTAATTCCCAACTGCCCTGCAATATCATTCATAGATGTCCCCAGATAGCCGTTCTGCGCAAACAGTTCCAGTGCTGTTCTCAAAATCCGTTCCTTTGTACCCTCTGCCATAATTATCTCCTTTATCAAAGTAACCATTCGGTAACTACATTATAGTTACCGAATGGTTACTTGTCAAGAACGAATGAAAAAATTATGCCCTTTCGTTAAAATGTGCAAACTCCGGCGCAAATTCGCCAAGCGCATTTCTTCCTGCTGTCTGTACCATTTTTTCCATATTCTGTATACTTCCATAACACTGCTGTTTATAAAGAATTTACCCACTCACTGACTTTCTGTTTTGTTCCGCGGTTTAACAGACTGCCTTCTGTGATAACAGCCTCTGGTGCGGATGGCTGCAATTCTTTTACAGTATTACCGAATCCACTTCCACCGGATGTTGCAAAAAGAACGATCTTTTTACCGCTGAAATCATAGGCTTCCAAAAATGTATTGATAATTGTTGGAGCTACATACCACCAGATAGGGAATCCCAGAAGGATTTCATCATAAGAGCTCATATCTATCTCTTTCTTCATAATCTCCGGTCTGTATTTCTTATCACTCATTTCCACACTGCTCCGAGATTTTTTATCCATCCAGTCAAGATCAGCCTTTGTATATGGAACTTTTGGCTCAATCTCAAATAAATCAGCTTTTGCTTCCTCTGCAATCATCTCTGCTACTTTTTTTGTTGTTCCGCTTGCACTGAAAAATGCCACTAATTTTTTACTCATAATAAAAAGCCCCTTTCTTTGCAAATTTCTTGTATAAAAATAGATGTATAAGATTTGAATTTCTCTTATACATCTATTTTATACCCATTATTTTATTATGTCTAATGCTTATATTGAATTCTATCTACAAGTCCTTTTTTCATCATCTCATAAACCGTATCTGCTGTTGCGGTATGAAGTTCAATCTGAATCCGTGGGTATTTTTCTTTATACGTTTTACATATCCTTGCCAAGGTCTCTACTGCCGCAAATTCACCGCATAGCTCAAATTTTATGCTGTAATGCCATTACGATTTCTTACAATACAAATTCCGTCATTTCGGTCATATTCATCCAGCAGTTCCGGATAATGCGTAGTGAAAATAAGCGTTTTAGAACATAGTAAATAGCCTTTCCACTCCTGCGCCAGCGAACCAAACCTTTCATGCGTAAAATACGGATATGGTGAGAAACAGCGGACTCTGACCTATTCAGTTTGTCTGCAACTTCACTGACACATGCTTCTGAGGGACCAATTTAAAATAAAGCCTTCATGCGGGAAGGGTCCCCCCTTTTGTTTTTGTTTATTTCTGAACTTTAAAGATTTTTCACAAACAGTGCCCGGATAGCGTTGAGGACGGCTATAATCATCACGCCCACATCCGCAAACACGGCCAGCCACATATTGGCGAAGCCCAGAGCGACCAGCACGAGGCAGACCAGTTTTACGCCGATGGCCACCACGATGTTCTGATAGACGATGCCAAGGCACTTGCGTGAGATTTTGATTGCTTTGGAAATTTGCATTGGATCGTCATCCATCAGTACTACATCCGCAGCTTCAATGGCAGCGTCAGAACCCATAGCGCCCATAGCAATGCCGATGTCTGCCCGGCGAAGCACCGGGGCATCGTTGATGCCATCTCCCACAAAAGCCAGTTTTTCTTTCTCCGGCTTGTTCTGAATCAACTGCTCCACTTTCTCCACCTTGTCGGCAGGAAGCAGTTCACTGTAAACCTCATCCAGCCCCAGTGCGGAGGCTACACTATCAGCCACCTTCTTGGCGTCACCAGTAAGCATCACAGTCTTGCGAACCCCAGCCGACTTTAATGTCTGAATGGCTTCCTTGGAGTGAGGCTTCACGATATCGGAAATAACAATGTGCCCGGCATATTTCCCGTCAATCGCCATGTGAATAATGGTGCCTACGCTGTGGCACGGAATAGCCTGGACCCCCAGACGATTCATGAGCTTGTCGTTTCCAGCCGCGACCTGATGATCATCCACTGTGGCGATGACACCGTTGCCGCTGAGCTCCTGAATATTGGTTACACGGCTGCGGTCAATTTCCATGCCATAGGCTTTCTGTAAGCTCTTGCTGATGGGATGACTGGAAGCGCTCTCTGCCAGGGCCGCGTACTCCACCAGCTTGCGTTCGTCCATCTCGTTGTGGTGGATGGCGTTGACCTCGAACACGCCCTGGGTCAGAGTACCGGTCTTGTCAAAGACCACGATCTTAGCCTGTGACAGGGTCTCCAGATAGTTGGACCCCTTCACCAGAACGCCCGCCTTACTGGCTCCGCCAATTCCTGCAAAGAAGGACAAAGGAATGGAAATGACCAAAGCGCAGGGGCAACTGGCAACGAGGAAGGTCAGCGCACGATAGATCCAGGTCTCCCAGCCTGCATCCAGCCCCATGGCAAACATCCGTACCAGCGGCGGCAATACAGCCAGCGCCAGCGCGGCATAGCACACCGCAGGAGTGTAGATCTTGGCAAAGCGGGAAATGAAGTCCTCCGACTTGGACTTCCGGGAGGAGGCGTTCTCCACCAGATCCAGAATCTTGGAGACAGTGGACTCGCCAAATTCCTTGGTTGTCTGAATATGGAGCAAACCTGTCATGTTGATACAACCGGAGATGATCTCATCGCCAGTCTTGACCTCACGGGGCAAACTTTCACCAGTGAGAGCGGCAGTGTTCAAAGTGGATTCTCCCTGCACTACGGTACCGTCAATAGGAACTTTCTCACCGGGCTGTACCACAATAATGGTGCCGATACCCACTTCGTCCGGGTCTACCTGTTCCAGTTTTCCCTCCCGTTCGATATTGGCATAATCAGGACGGATGTCCATCAGATCACTGATGTTCCGGCGGCTCTTGCCCACAGCGTAGGACTGGAACCATTCGCCCACCTGGTAGAACAGCATCACCGCAATGGCCTCCAGATAGTCGCCGTTTTCATATACAGCCAGTGCCAGAGCCCCCAGCGTAGCCACCGCCATCAGAAAGTGCTCATCGAACACCTGACCGTTACGGATACCTTTTCCGGCTTTTTTCAGAATGTCGTAGCCAATAACCAGATAATCCACCAGGAACACAGCCAGACGTACCCAGCGGCCTGCCGAGCCAAACACTTCAAATGCGCCTGCGCCCAGGACCTGCAAAATTAACAGTAGAACCGTAGCAGTCAGAATCCGCCACAACATCACTTTTTGTTTTTTGGTCATACCGGCGGAGGGCCGCATGCCGATGATCTGAAGGATCACGGCCAGCAGAGCCACCACGATCAGCAGACCGTTGATGATATACTCCTGCATTTCGTTTTACCCCTTTCACAATTGCTTATTCGTTTATTTATCTAAGAGAAAAAATGCCCTGCAAGCTGCCGCTCGACAGGGCATTTCGTTTCGCTGGCTTACAGAAATATCTCGCAGTCGGGTTCCACCTTCTTGCAGGCTTTGCGAACCTCCTGCATAACAGCCTTGGGATCCTGATCTTCCTCGAACTCCACGTTCATCTTGAGGGTCATAAAGTTCACCGTAGCACTCTGTACGCCGCTGGTCTTGCGGGCGGCATCTTCCATCAGGTTGGCGCAGTTAGCGCAATCCACATCGATTTTGTAAGTCTTTTTCATTTTGAAAATCTCCTCTCTTAATTTGTTCCTGTTGTCAGAACAATTAAATCATCGTTTAATTGTATCTTCATCATACGCAGGAAAACCGTCCTCGTCAACGCTTTGAACCCATATCCTGCTATTCGGGAAAAGGGTTCTTCTGTTTGGGCAAAATGCAGCTTTTATCGGCACATTCCAGTACCCGGTAAAAAGCCGGGAGGCATTGACAATTTGAGTCAACTTCCCGGCGTTTTATTTTCTGCATTTTCTACTGCTGCAAAGGATTCAGAAAGCAAATTGATTCATGAGAGTTGATAGCTCCCACCGCCTGCAAATAGGCATAGATGATTATGGTCCCCACAAACTTCATGCCTCGCACGCCTCCCGGAGAGCAGGCAGCAGCTCATCCAGCCGCCCGTCCAGTCCGAAGGACTTCTCTTTGATATTGTCCGCAATGTAGATCTCCCCCAGATTGATGGTCACATAAGTGGCGTTTGGCTCGCCGGCCACCAGGCGCATCATCGGGGCCTTGATCAGCTGATTGCGCCAGCCAATGCCCAGCTCCAGAACCACCAGTTTCTTTCCGTGGTAGGTTTTCAGAAAGTTTTGGAACCGTGCCTGGGCAGCGGTATCCGGAATCATTCTCTGACCCGCGCCCATGTGGATGTCCATGGGACCTCCGCACTTGGGACAACGCGGCACCAACTCTGTAGGCACATGGCCGCCCTGTTCCGCAACCGATAATTTTTCGGCCACCTCTAAACTTGAATAGAGGGTGTCGTGGCAGGGGCGGGCACACTGCATCGTAAACCAGTTGCCCTCAATCTCATAGATTTTCGTCGGATCGAAGCCACACAGTTCAAAGTGACCTTCTCCGTTTGATGTGACGACAAAGTAATCTTTCTCTCCCACAATGGCCTTCAAATCGTTCATCACCGGCGTAGGCTGGTATTGCCCGCAGTAATGATGGATGAGCCGGGCCCAGAAGGTCCATTTTTTCTCCTCGCTGGGCCATCCGGCCATCATTCCCTGCAAAATACAATGTAAGCCGTATTTTTGTTTGAAATCTCCAAACAATTCATCAAAGGCTGCATTATCTGCAAACAAATGCAGTCCTTCGGTGATGGACAGGCCGTTACTGGCCCCGATCAGGATAGCGTCCGCTTCTCTGAATTTTTCGGCAATGGGTTTCCAATCAATCATATTCGTTCGCTCCTTTCTATTTTATGGTTGCTGCGATGGATCGCACCTG
>DXUR01000252.1 GCA_019417795.1 Clostridiales bacterium
TCCGGGCGGCAGGCTCGATGACCTCCGGCTGAGAGGGGCGGAAGCCATTCTCGTGGGCCAGAGTAGAGGCATAGGCGTCCTCCACGGTGGAGGGATCCCGGCCCTCGATGATGGCCACCATCTCCGCACCGGTGATGGTCTCTTTCTCCAGCAGGTAGGCCACCACCTTGTCCATGTCCTCCCGGTTTTCCCGGATGATGTTCACGGCGTCGGCATAGCACTTGTCCAGGATATCCTTCACGGCCTTGTCCATAGCGGCGGCGGTGTCCTGCGCGCAGTCCAGACCGTAGCCGCCGTCCAGATACTGGCTGCGGCGGGAGGCCAGAGCCATCATGCCGAACTGGTCGCTCATGCCGAACATGGCAACCATGTTCCGGGCCACGCCGGTGGCCTCCTGGATGTCCTGAGAGGCGCCGTTGGTCATGGTGTTCATCACCACTTCCTCGGCGGCGCGGCCACCCATGGACACGGCGATTTTCGCCATCAGCTCGTCCCGGGTCCGCAGCTCTGTCTTATCCTCCTCCGGCATCAGCAGGGTATAACCCAGCGCGCCCTGGGTGTGGGGGACAATGGTGATCTTCTGGACCGGTTCTGTGTTCTTCTGCTTGTAGGCCACCATGGCGTGACCGACCTCATGGTAGGCCACCAGCTTTTTCTCAAATTCCGTCAGGACACTGCCTTTTTTCTCCGTGCCGGCGATGACCAGCTCGAAGGCGGCCAGCAGGTCTTCCTGGATCACCAGCTTGCGGCCCTTTCGGACGGCCCGGAGAGCGGCCTCATTCACAAGGTTGGCGAGATCCGCGCCCACGCAGCCGGCGGTGGCCAGCGCTACTTTCTTCAAGTTGACGTCCTCGGCCAGCTTGATGTTCCGGGTATGGACCTGAAGGGTGGCCAGACGGCCCGCCAGATTGGGACGGTCAATGATGATGCGGCGGTCGAACCGGCCGGGCCGCAGAAGGGCCTGATCCAGCACCTCGGGCCGGTTGGTGGCGGCCAGAAGGATGATGCCCTTGGTGGGGTCAAAGCCGTCCATTTCGGCAAGAAGCTGGTTCAGGGTCTGCTCCCGCTCATCATTGCCGCCGAAGCGCCCGGAGTCACGGGATTTGCCGATGGTGTCGATCTCATCGATGAATACGATACAGGGGGCTACCTTGGCGGCCTCCTTAAAGAGGTCGCGGACACGGGACGCGCCCACGCCCACGAACATCTCCACAAAGTCGGAGCCGGAGATGGAGAAGAAGGGCACATTGGCTTCGCCGGCCACGGCCTTGGCCAGCAGCGTTTTGCCGGTGCCCGGAGGGCCTACCAGCAAAGCACCCTTGGGGAGCTTGGCACCGATGTCGGTATATTTCTTGGGATTGTGCAGGAAGTCGATGATCTCCGTCAGGGATTCCTTGGCCTCGTCCTGACCGGCCACATCGGCAAAGGTGACGCCGGTCTGCTTTTCCATGTAGACCTTGGCGTTGGCCTTGCCCACGCCGCCGATCCCGCCCATGCCTCCCATGCCGCCCTTTTTCGCCATGATCCGCATGACGAGGGAGAACATGAGCATGATGAACACAAAGGGCAGGATGAAGTTGATGGCGAACAGAAGGAGCGGGCTCATCTGAGGCTCGTACTTCGTGTCATAGTCTGTTTTTCCGGCCTCATGCATCCGCTCCACCAGAGTGTCATTAGACTCCATCTTCACGGTAAAGAGCTTCAGCGCCGCAGTATGCTCCTTGCCGTCGGCGTCGGTAAAAGCGTAAACGGCCTTGCCGTCCTGATCCGTGGACTTGGTGTAGGCGGTGCCATTCTCAGCAGTGTAGACATAGCCGTCCTTGGGGACGATATACAGCAGACCCTCGGAGAGGTCCACGGTGACGTCCTCCACCTGCTTGTCCTCCATCATGGCGATGAAATCGCTGTATTTGATGTTGACGTTGGAGGCCTGCTTTCCGGCAGACCCCATGTAGCTGCTGGTGCAGTAGAACACCAGCGTCAGCACCAACGCCCAGGCCACCAGCTTGACAGCGCCCAGCAGATTGCGGTTGCCCCGTCGGTTTTTATTGTTTTTATCGTTCTGGTCCATTGAGAACTCCTTTCAGAGTGTGTGAAATTAAAAAGCAGTATAGCACAACCTCCTTGAAACCACAAGGAAAAGAGACTGCCTTTTCATAAACTTTCTGTAAATTCAGACGCGCTAAGGCGGAACGATTTTTCAAATTCATCTTTATTGTGGACCGGTTCTGTGATATACTGTAAAAAGTATACCCTGCAGATTTTGACAAATTCCGATCATGAGAGGATTTCAATATGACAGACGAAAGAAAAGACCAGCTGACCGCCGAGGCCGACGGCCTCATTGAAGGCCGCAACGCGGTGATCGAAGCCCTGCGGACGGAGGCCAGCATCGACAAAATTTTCATCCAGAAGGGTGAGGTGGACAAGACCCTGGGCCACATCGCCTCCAAGGCCCGGGCGGCGGGCATCGTGGTGGTGGAGGCCGACAGGCGGAAGCTGGACGGCATGAGCCGCACCCACGCCCATCAGGGCGTCATCGCTCTGGCAGCGGTGCGGGAGTACGTCAGTGTAGACGATATTCTGGCAGATGCCGCCGCCAAGAACGAGCCGCCCCTGATCGTGGTGTGCGACGAGATCTCCGACCCCCACAATCTGGGCGCCATCATCCGGACGGCTTATTGCGCCGGCGCCCACGGCGTCGTTATTCCCAAGCGCCGCAGCGCGGGATTGACCAGCGTGGTGGCCAAGACCTCCGCGGGCGCGGTGTCCCACATGAAGGTGGCCCGTGTGCCCAACATCCCTTCTCTGTTGAAGGACCTGAAAAAGCAGGGGGTCTGGGTATTCGGCACGGCGGCCAACGGCACCACCGGCCTGTATGACGCGGACCTGAAGGGCGCCGCTGCCATCGTCATCGGCAGCGAGGGGGACGGCATGACCCGTCTGGCTGCCGAAAACTGCGATTTTCTGGTGAGCATCCCCATGAAGGGTGATCTGAATTCCCTGAACGCCAGCGCCTCGGCAGCGATCCTGCTGTATGAGGCCGTGCGTCAGCGGATGAACTGAGAAGTTTGGAGAGAACACGGTGTCAAAGGATGTCGAGAAAACAGAATACGGCACAGGCACCTGGGATACGCCGCCGTCTGACGAGGATTACACCTTAGAGGAGATTCTGGCGGAGTACGGCTCCAGCCGCCAGCAGAAAATCATGGAAGAGGTGGAGCGTGAGACCGCTCCGGCAGAGCCGGATACGCCCAAGGCACCGGCTCCTGCACAGCCTTCCGCCCCTAAACCGACAGAGACGGCCCCATCTCCAACGCCCAAATCGGCAATGGCCCTCTGGGAGGAACGGATCGCTGCGGCGGCGCTGGAACAGGACGGGGAGGCCCCCCTTGCCGACGATTCGGACCCGGAGGAAGAACCCCGGACAGATGACGGCCCGGAGCCGGAGGCTACCCGCTTCCTGAGTCTGGAAGAACTGGTAGGGACAACGGTAGGGGCCGTGATGGAGGAGCACCACGAAACGCTGCTGAAGCCGAAATGGGGGCTGTTCTCCCGGAAGCGGCAGGAGGAAACGGAGCAGCTCTACGATTCCATGGAAGCCCCGGAGGAATCGGTAAAGCCTCTTACCGAGGCAGAGAGCATCGGGGAAGAACCGGAGCTTAGCGAGGTCGCGTCTGAGGAGCGGGAAGCCTATAAGAGCCGTCACCGGTCTCTGGGATTTGCCTTTTTTACAGCGCTGGTGCCTATCGCCGCTATGGCGGCGGAGCAGTACGGCGTCACGGTCCCCTTCTGGACCGGAGACCGGCAGATCCAAGGCGTTGTCATGCTGGCCTGTCTGCTGATCGAATTGGTACTGTGCTGGCACGTGCCGGTGTACGCGATCCGGAAGCTGAGTGAAAAACGTTGCGTCAGCGCACTGCTGGTATCGTTGGCGGTGCTGGCGGCGGCGGTGGACTGCGCGTTGTGGCTATTTGTTCCGGGGCGGGGAGAAGCGCTTCCCTATACCGCTGCGGCGGGACTGGCGCTGTGCTTTGCCCAGTGGGGCATCAGCCGGGAAAGCCGGGGCAGCTATGATAGCTTCCGTTTGGCATCGCTGGACGATCACCCCCCTTACTTGGTCACGGAAACTCCAAGGGGTGCCTGCAAGCAGAGGGGAGACCTGCGGGGCTTTTACACCACCGCCATGCGGGATGATTATGCCTCCCGTCTTCAGACGGTGTTCCTGCCGGTGATTTTTATGGCCGCGCTGGTATTCGCGGGCCTGATCTCTTTGGGACGGGGACACGGAATTGACTTCCTGCGGAACTGGTCCGTGATCCTGACGGCGGGAGCCACCTGTTCCCTGCCGCTGTGCTGGAGCCTGCCATGGTCCCGGCTGACCCGCCGACAGCAGAAAAGCGGCTGTGCCGTGGCGGGATGGGATGGCGCGGCCCGTGTAGGAAAGCGCCGGGGCATGATCCTGACGGATACCGACCTGTTCCCGCCGGGGACCATCCGGCTCAACGGTGTGAAGGTCTACGGCGAGGAACTAGGAAAGGTGTCGGCTTATGCGGCGGCAGCCGCCCGTGCGGCGGGCTGCGGCCTGGAGCGGGTCTTTGAGGGACTGGCGGTGGGGGAGAACGCCCCACGGGAAACGGCTCAGGACCTGAGCTTTTACGAGCAGGGCGGCTTTGGCTGCACGATCCACGGGGAATCCGTCCTGTTGGGGACTGCCTCCTTCCTGCGGAAGCAGGATGTGCGTCTGCCCAGCAGCATCAATCTGAAAACCGGCATTTTCCTGGCCATCGATCATCAGCTGGCGGCGGTGTTCTCCGTGAAGTACGAGGCGTCGGAAAATGTGGATTACGCGCTGCGGACCCTGCGCCGCAGCCGGATCACGCCGATTTTGGCGGTGCGGGACCCCAACATCACCCCAGCGCTGCTGAAGCGGAAGTTCTACAAGAAGATCAAGGTGGAGTATCCGCAGCTGACGGACCGGGTGGCCCTCAGCGAAGCGGAGGAGGACCGGGGCCTGCCCCGGGCGCTGCTGCTGCGGGAGGGCCTGCTGCCCTACGCGGAAGCAGTGGTGGGCAGCCGC
>DXUR01000253.1 GCA_019417795.1 Clostridiales bacterium
CACACACAACACAGCAAGAAGCCCTCGCCGATCCCGGCGGGGGCTTTTTGTTTCCCTGAACAGGGAAACGGGGAGGGTTCCGCGCGCTGCGCGGAGGGGAGGTGCAGCGCTTGGCGCTGCTGCCAGGTAAGGGGGATATTCTCTCACGTGAGAGAATACCCCCTTGGACCTCCAAGAGAACGCGAGGGGTCTTGCCCCTCGACCCCGCACATTGGCAGATCGGCACTTGAAGAGCTGCGCGGCCTGCGGAATCGGGTGCGGTGTACGTGGCTTCGCCACGAATCTTCTGCTATTCGTTGCCGATATCAACCGCGCCCTACTCCGTGGGGCGCGAGTGACGATAGCACGGCGGCGGACTGCCTGCGGGGGCGGCTTTGCCGCGCTCGCCGCGGGTGGGATTGCTGCTTTTCTATTTCAACAGTGTTCTTTTCTGTGAACGGTCCGCAGCTTATGGAAATACGCACCGGACAGCTGCGAGATTTGGCATAAATAAGGCAGATAAAAACAAAGCCCGCACTGTCGCGCTGAATAATTAGAATAAATGCGAGAGAACTCGACAAGAGTTTTCCCGCATTTATTTTTTTGTCAAAAAGCCAGCAGAAAAGGAGGCGGGCAGGTTGAGTAAAAGACATCTCATGCTGAAAGATCGCATGGAACTTGAAAGATTGTATGGGAAAGGGTTCGGTGCGGCGGAGATCGCAACGAAGCTGAAAGTCCATCGCTCCACTGTGTACAACGAGTTGAAGCGCGGGGACACCGGAGAGATGGACGAAAATGGGCGGTTTGGGTATAGCGCGGAGCTGGCGCAGCAGAGACTTCTTGAAAATTACCGTCAGAGAAGAACGGCGAGAGCCTGACCAGGGAGAGGAGTACATATATGAAAGCCGCATACTGCGAAATCAAACGGGGCCGGAACTGCGTGACGGTCAATTACTATTCTAAGGAGGGATACGGCCTGGAGCTGGGCTGCCGCAAGCTGGAGCGGGAGCGCCGGGAGGCGTATGCGGCAAAGCGGCGCAGGCTGAACAGAATTAGGGAGAACATCGGGGCGGGCGTTGGTATGCTGGGATTTCTGCTGCTTCTCTGTGCGGGAGGAACTGAGGAAATTTCCGTGATTGTCATGACCGGGGCCGCCGGGCTGGCGTTGATGGTACTGGGCGGATGGCTGGGCCATGCGTTCTACGGCCAGGAGGAAAATGCAGAGTGGCTGCGCCGGATGCGGGGACGGGGAGAAGTGGAATGACCGAGGAACGAGAGGCCATCCACCGGCGAGCAATCGAAAGAGAGCGGGAAAACCGCTGGAACGCAAAAGGCCGGGCCTGTGTCACCCATCCTAAGTACGGGTCTGTGGTGGTGCCGCACAGCTCCAACCTTGCGGCCTTGATGAATGCGGCGGAATACTGGGGCTGCGACTGGTCGGAGATCACCGGCGCGTCGGTCATGGTGGCAAAACCAGGAGACGGTCCGGCAGTGAAACCGAAAGAGTTTTGCAACCTGGTTGCAAGTGATTTGAGATGATCGGAGGAACTGAATATGAAAGTGAGAATTAACGCCCATGGAAACGCCTTGCCGGAGGCTCACGGAGAATGGATTGACCTTTGCACAGCAGAGGACACCACACTGAGCTTTCTGGAGTACAAGATCGTTTCCCTGGGCATTTCTATTGAAATTCCGGCGGGCTACTACGCCCATATCGTGCCGAGGTCGTCCACATTCGGGAAGTGGGGCATCCTGCTTGCCAACAGCATGGGCGTGATCGAGAACGATTACTGCGGCGACGGGGATGTGTGGGGCTTCCCGGCGGTGTGTCTGCGCAAGGACGGGACAACCATTCCAAAGGGAACACGCATTTGTCAGTTCCGACTTGTGGAGAAAGCGCCGCCTGTTGAGTTTGTGCAGGTGGAGAGCCTGGGAAACGAAAACCGGGGCGGATATGGAAGCACCGGAGAGCGGGCGGGCATGACTGAGAGCAGACAGCCGCAGGAAATGCCGGGCCAGAGAATGAGCCGGGTCGAGCGGATGTTTGGGAGCCGAGAGAACTGGGCTACACCGGCGGCGGACGATGGACAGGGGCCGTATAAGGGGTTCTTGCTGGTCGAGTGCGAGGAGTGCGGAGAGGTCAAAGCGTTCTGCGCAAAGCGAGAGACCTACGCTTTTAAGTGTTCCTGTGGACATGAAACCCCGCTGGAAAATCTGCGCCCGCTGTTCATGCACTGCAAATGCGGAAAGAGCTTCCGATACAAAACCAATGTCACAGCACAGACCATCACCCACACCTGCCTGAATTGCAAGGCGCCGGTTGACATGGAGCTGAACAGCAAAGGTAACGCGTATGTGACTGTTGGAGTGAGAAAGGGGCAAGCATGAAAAAGTTTTTTGAAATCTTGTCTGCTGCGTTGTTCTTAGCGGTGACGGTAACTTGGGCCGCAGCCCTTATTCTGGCCGGGCCTGCACTGCTGAAACTCTGTATTCTGTACCTGTTTGGATAAGGAGGGGCAGACATGAAGCTGTCAAAGTATGTGAAGCTGGTCAAGGGCGGCGGATATTGCATGGTCGCCCATGTGGAAGATAGCGGGATTTGGCTGGGAACCAGATCGGCAATCTTCCGAGCAACCGAGCTGCCGGACATGGTGGGAGAAGAACAGGTGCGCACGGTTCTGGATATGCCGGAAAAGGCATGGGAGAAAGTTCATTTTGACGAGCGCTGGGAGGGCACAGTTAAAAGCATCTTTGGGATGAACCTTTCTGACTATGCGGACGGCGAGCAGGACACCGAAAAACTGAAAGTGATGGCAGCGCCGGATGGGCTTTGGTGCGATTGCCGCCGGAGCATGGATGATGGTGAGCTGATCTTTTACCGCGAGGCGATGCTCTCTCCCCTGGCGGAGCAGATCAAGGAAAGCGACTACATCAGGTACACGGTCAGAAAAATGGAGAGCGGCCAGCGGTATTTGGTGGTGCATGACGGGTTCGAGGTGCTGGCGGCGATCATGCCGGTGCGGATTGTGACCGAAAAGTATCTGGCAGACCTGTCGGAGTTTCAGGCGCTATGCACCGAGCAGTTTTACCGCGAGCGGGCGCGGGGGGAGTTTGCGGCCCAGGAGACCGAGGAGCCGGATGCGGAGCAGATCGGGATGGAGGATGCACCGGAAAATGAAAACTGAAACCGTGGAAGCTCGGGCAGTAAAGATTGCCGCGAAAATTATGCAGGCAGATGGACTTTGCCGTTACGATGATGTGGACAAGTGCCGCAGGGTATATGCGACTACGGAAATCTGCGAGCGGTGCATCCATTCATGGCTGCTGACCAAGGCGAAAGTGGAGCTAATCAGAGAGGGGAAAATGAAGCATGAATGTTGAAAGAGCACGGGAAATTCTCGACCCGGAACATCGGGAGAACTACGACGGCATGGAGGCTGTAAATGAGGCTTGCCGGATGGGGCGGGATGCGCTGGGGAAACTGGTGCCGCTGCGCCCCTATCCTGACGGCGATAAAAATATCATGGCCTGCCCCCGCTGCGGGAGCGGCGAATACCTGCACAATGAGGACGGGAATGAGCAGAACTTCTGCGGGCAGTGTGGGCAGGCTATCGAATGGAGATAAGCCATGAAGAATTTTGAGAAAAAGAGGGGCGGGAGCCAGCTCAATTTTCTTGACGAGATCATAGTGGACAACTTTGCAGGGGGCGGCGGGGCCTCCACAGGCATGGAACTGGCAACAGGGCGTCCGGTGGCAATCGCCATCAACCATGACCCTGATGCAATCCTAATGCACCGGACAAACCACCCATACACGGAACACCTGCAAGCGAGCGTGTGGGATGTAGACCCGAGAGAGGTTTGCCGGGGCCGCCCGGTGGGGCTTGCGTGGTTCTCGCCGGATTGTAAGCACTTCTCCAAAGCCAAAGGCGCGGCGCTGGTAGACCGGAATATCCGGGGCCTTGCGTGGATTGTGCTGCGCTGGGCCGGGACTGTCCGCCCGCGGGTGATTATCCTGGAAAATGTGGAGGAGTTCGTTACCTGGGGGCCTGTACGAAAAGGAAAACCGGTGAAGAAAAAAGCCGGACAGACCTTTCAAAAATGGAAGCGGCAGCTTCTGGAGCTGGGGTATCAGGTTGAACACCGGGAGATCGTTGCGGCAGACCTGGGAGCGCCGACCACAAGAAAACGCTTTGTGCTGGTTGCTCGCTGCGACGGGCGGCCTATCGTGTGGCCGGAACGGACGCATGGGCCGAGAGATAGCGAGGAGGTACGAGATGGGCGGCTGATGCCATGGAAAAGCGCCGCGGAGATCATCGACTGGAGCGTACCTTGCTACTCTGTATTTGCCAGTAAGCGGGAGCTGAAAGAAAAATATGGTGTGAACGCCGTCCGGCCACTGGCGGATAACACCATGCGGCAGGTTATCCGGGGCGTGGACAAGTTTACCATCCGAAGCGGTCGCCCGTTCATCGTGGAGTGCAACCACGAAAGTGGAACGGCAGCGAATATCATGAGCATTGGTCAGACCGGCGGCGGAGATCGCGTCAGAGATGCCAGAGACCCTGCGCCCACTGGGGTAACAAAACAAAAGGCGTGTGTTGTGGCGGCGAACATTATTCAGTACCACACGGAGCAGACGGAAAATGTTCGGGCGAATGGGCTGAGGATGCCGCTGCCGACGGTGGACGCCTCCAACCGGTACGGGCTGACCACGGCACAGCTTGTAGAATATTTCGGGAATGGGCAGCCGATTGATGTAAGAAAGCCGATGCACACGGTAACGAGCCACGACCGGGAGGCGATAGTCTGCGCCCACATCTGCAAGTATTACGGAGGCGTGATAGGGGCGGAAGCGCAAGAGCCGCTGCCGACGGTGACGGCGGTTGACCACAATGCGGTAGCGGCGGCCCATATTGTCGAGTTCAAAGGGCGGGACATTGGGCAGGACGCAGATCGGCCACTGCGAACGATCACGGCATCTGCCGGGGAATTTGCAGACTGCCGGGCAGAGCTGATGGAGGCGGGAAGCCAAGACCTGATGCACTGGCCGGAAG
>DXUR01000254.1 GCA_019417795.1 Clostridiales bacterium
CCCGCCTCTCGGGCAATATCCTTGATGGTGGGCATACGTCATCCTCCCCCTATATTTGTGATACATTTATTTTACTATGATTTTACTGCTGCTTCAAGTCAATGGGCGCAAGAGCGCACTGTGCAATGCGCCGATTGTTGTTCATATTATATATGCATAGCGACGAAAGCTCATTCAGATTTTGCGAAATGTCAAAAATCTAATTGACACGTTCCAAAATATTTGGTACGGTATAGATACAGAAACGCACCGCGTTTTCCTCAAAATCAATATGATGAAAAGGAGCTGTGTCCCATGAAGAAGTTTTTGAGCTTAGCACTGGCGCTGACTATGGCGCTGACTCTGGCCGCATGCGGCGGCAAAACGGATACCCCTCCCGCAGACACGAATGACGGCAGCACCGCAGGACAGACCGGCGGCAAGCTGGTGGTCTATTCCGCACTGAACGAGGATAATACCATCGCCATCGCAGACCAGTTCAAGAAGGATACCGGCATTGAGATCGAGTACATCTCTCTGGGCGGCGGCGATGCCGTGGCCCGTGTGCAGGCAGAGATGGCCAATCCAAAGGCAGACATTCTGGTAGGCGGCTCTGTGGACCTGTATGGCTCTTTGGCCACCGCAGGTGCTTTTGAGGCATATGACTCTCCCAACAATGACAGCCTGGATGCCCGCTTTAACGATCCCAATCATTTCTGGCAGGGCTGGTACATGGGCGTTCTGAGCATCATCATCAACGAGGAGCGCTTTGAGAAGGAATTGACTCCCAAGGGTGTCAAGATGCCGGAAACCTGGGATGATCTGCTGGATCCCAACTATAAGGACGTGTTCGTGTGGGCCAACCCCACCACGGCCGGCGGCGCTTACATCGCCACTGCCTGCCAGATCTTCCGCTTGGGCGAGGACGCTGCGTGGGATTATCTGAAGGCTCTGGATCAGAACGTACATCATTATTATAAGGGTGCCGGCGATGTCATCAGCCCTGTGGCTACCGGTGAGTTCATCGCCTCCATCGCCTGGGCTCATGATAGCTTCAAGATCCAGCAGCAGGGCTATCCGCTGAAGCTCATCATCCCCAAGCAGACTGCTTATGAGATCGGCGGCTCCGCCATCATTAAGGGTGGCCCCAACACCGAGAACGCCAAGGTGTTCATCGACTGGCTGCTGACGAAGGAAGCGCAGGAACTGAGCGTTGCTACTTCCTACCGCTATCCTGTCCGCGCCGATGTGGCAGCCCCTGCCGGTCTGCCCACTCTGGAGGAAGTAGACCTTGTTGACTATGACCGTGATCAGGCCGCTTCTATGAAGGAAGCCGTTCTGGAGAAGTTCGACGCTGAGATCATTTCCAACCGCGCCTGATTTCATTTCTCATTTACCCTTGGGCCGCCTGCCTGCGTTGTGGGCAGGCGGCCCATGCTATTTTTGATAGACCTTTGAGATACCCTATGCTTTCAATGAACCTCTTTCATCACCTTATCGGAAGGAGCTGATCCTTATGGCCTCCGGTGTTGCGCTCCGGGAATCGGTCAAAGAAATGAAGCGGCTGAAAAACGAACCGCTTTTAATGCTGGCCATTATCGCGATTATCCTTTTCGTTGGATTCTTCGTGGTATACCCGGTGATCCGGGTTATCACGTTCCCCAGCGGACAGGACTATATGCAGTTGTTCCAGAAAGCCCGCTGGTTCACAGCCCTGAAAAACAGCCTGTTCATGACCCTGATCTCCACGGTGTCCTGCACGGCGGTGGCATTCCTCTTTGCATACGTTATTGCCCGACTGGATGTTCCTTGTAAAGGCCTTTTCAGATTTGTGACGCTGCTGCCCATCGTGTCCCCGCCTTTTATCGTGGCACTGAGTTATATTCTGCTTTTCGGCGTACAGGGTATCGTCACCAAACAGCTTCTGGGGCTGCATGTTGATATTTATGGCCGGCTGGGCCTGTGGATCGTCCAGACTGTCACGTTTTTTCCGTATGCCTATTCTGTCATTTATGGCGTGATCCGCTCCATTTCTACCAATTTGGAGTATGCGGCCTATAACATGGGCGCTTCCCGCTGGCGTGTATTCAAGGATGTTTTTTGGCCGCTGTGCCGCCCCGGCGTGGCTGGCGGTGCGTTGGTGGCTGCCATCAATGTGCTCACCGACTTCGGCAATCCCCAGATGATTGGCGGAGATCTGGCTCTGTTGCCCACAGAGGCCTATATGCAGATTTCCGGTTGGTACGATATGAAGACCGCCTCTGTGCTGGCGGTGGCACTGCTGGTCCCTGCGGTGGTGTTATTCCTGGTGAAGAACTTCTGGGTGGGCAAACGGTCTTATGTGACGATCACCGGCAAGGAGATCTCCTTGAACCCCTTCCCGGTCCCCAAGTGGGTCAAATGGGGGCTGTTCAGCCTGACGATGCTGATCTCCCTCTTTATCCTGCTGGTCTACGGCACGCTTTTCTACGGCGCGTTTACCAAGACCTGGGGCTATGACTGGTCGCTGACCATGAAGAATATCCAGTATGTATTCCTGAAGGGAAAGCAGATCTGGAACTCGATCCGCTATGGCTTCCTGGCTTCTCTGGGAGCTTCGTTCCTGGCGATGGTCCTGGCCTACATCGTGCAGAAGAAGCAGGTGGGCATTAACCGCCTGTTGGATTTCCTGGGTATTCTGCCCGGCGCCATTCCCGGTATGTTCCTCGGCATCGGCTTCGTGATGGCCTTTAATGCGCCGCCCCTTGAGCTGACGGGAACCTCCGTGATTATGGTTCTGGCCCTGCTGTTCTGGAATATTCCCACCTGTTACAGCTCTGCCACGGCGGGGCTGCAGCAGATCGGCGCATCCGTGGAGGATGCGGCGCTGAATCTGGGAGCCAACAGCTTCCGTTCCTTTAAGGACGTCATCATTCCCTTGCTGAAAGCGCCCTTTATGTCCAGCTTTGTGTTGTCCTTCCTGCGGTCCGTCACCTGCCTGAGCGTGGTGATCTTCCTGTATGCGCCCTCTACTACTGTGGGTACCATCTCGGTTATGGTGCTGGTGCAGAGTGGACAGTACGGTGAGGCGGCAGCCTTTACCATCGTACTGATCACCATTGCGTTCACCGTTTTGAAGCTGGCGCAGTGGGTTTTGGGTAAGCAGGGCATTGAGCTGGAATTGTAAACAGGAGGCGAAGAGATATGAGACCTTACATTGAATTTAAAAATGTTGTTAAGCAGTTCGGAAACTTTACGGCACTGGATCATGTGTCTCTTGAGATCCCAAAGGGTGCTTTTGTGACGCTTCTGGGCCCCTCCGGCTGCGGTAAAACGACCCTGATGCGCCAGTTGGCCGGCTTTTCTGAGCCGGAATCGGGCGATGTGCTGGTAGACGGCAAACGGATGAACGGCCTGCCGCCCTTTAAGCGCAACACCCCTCTGGTGTTCCAAGAGTACGCACTTTTTCCCCATATGACTGTCTATGAGAACATTTCCTATGGCCTGAAGCTGAATAAAACCCCTAAGGAAGAGATGGATCGCCGGGTCCAGGAAATGCTGAAGATGTTTAACCTGGTAGGGTTGGAGAAGCGATTCCCCAAGGAGATGTCCGGCGGTCAGCAGCAGCGGGTGGCCTTTGCCCGGGCACTGGTGATGGGCCAGGAGATTCTGCTTCTGGACGAACCCCTTTCCAACCTGGATGCCAAGCTGCGTGTGGACGTCCGCACGGAACTGCGGCAGATCCAGCAGAAGCTGGGCATCACCACTATCTACGTTACCCATGACCAGGATGAGGCACTCTCCATGTCCGACATCATTGCGGTCATGCGCAGCGGACACATCGAGCAGATCGGCTCTCCTTGGGAGATCTATTTCCGGCCTGCCAACCGCTTTGTGGCAGATTTCGTAGGCACGGTCAATTTCCTGACCGCCAGAATTGTGTCTGCTGAAGGCGGCACTGTTGCCGCTGACCACAACGGGATGCTCCTCCAGATTCCCACGGAGGTCCCTGTGGAACCCGGCGAGACCGTGACGCTGGTGGTGCGGCCGGAGTGCATCCGTCTGGCGGAACCCGGAGAATCTGTGCCGGAAGGGAAGAGTCTGGAAGGTCAGATCGAAAATTACAGCTTTCTGGGCCGCATAATCCGCTACTGGGTGCGGGTCGGTGAGGAACAGTTTATTATCGACGATGCCAATGTGGACCTGAGCGGAGCCAGAAGTGGAGCCGTGCAGCTCTGTCTGGATACCCGAAAGCTCCACATCCTGAAGGATGGAGGGAGCCATGACACTTGATTTTATCAATGTGGGCTATGGGGATGCCATTTTGATTCGTAGCGGCAGCTTCACCATGCTGGTGGACTGCGGCGATTGGACCGTCGGCGATGGGGGGCCTGATTCTCAGCGGATCTCTGCCGCGGACTTCCTGCGGCAGGAGGGAATAGATACTCTGGATCTGCTGGTGCTGACCCATCTTCACAGAGACCACAGCGGCGGTCTGACGAAATTGCTGGAGTGCGTTGCGGTCAGGAGCTTCCGGTGCAACTATCTTCCGGACAGAATCTTCTGGGGGAAACGTGTACCGGTACCGGAGGGATTTTCCGCCGGAGCCAGATGCCTGCTGGAATCTCTGAATGTATTCTTAAGCGCACTTGCGATTATGGAACAGCAGGGAACAGAGGTTTCTCTTGCGTCCCCCGGCACGTGGCCGCTGACACCGGAACTGACGGCAGAATGCTTCTTGGAAGCGCAGCCTATTTTTGAGCGTCAGGCCGCCATCTGGCAAAATGTGCTGGAAGACCGGGCCGACAACAGAGAGCTGGAAGAGTTGGACGGCTTTATCAACAACACCAGCATCCGCCTGCGGCTGATCTGCAAGGAAACTGCCGTGGAGCTGCCCGGCGATATGTATGCCGACTGCTGGGAGAAGCATGAAATCCCGCCCTGTACACTTGTCAAGCTACCGCATCATGGCCACCGGGATTCCATCACCCCACATCTGCTGGATATGCTGGCCCCGAAGACGGTTGTGATCTCTGTCTCCAACACCCGTACCGATGATT
>DXUR01000255.1 GCA_019417795.1 Clostridiales bacterium
TCAGCATGGGCATCATGATCACCTACGGCAGCTACGTCAAGGACGATGTGGACCTGAACAAGGCCAACAGCCAGATCGAGATCTTCGACACCGGCGTGGCTTTTCTGGCCGGCATCATGATCATTCCCTCCGTGTATGTGTTCTTAGGTGTGGACGGCATGGCCAGCGGTCCCAGCCTGACCTTCATCAGCCTGCCCCGGGTGTTCGCCTCCATGGGCGGCGTGGGGCGCATCGTCGGTATTGTGTTTTTCCTGGCCCTTGGCTTCGCGGCGCTGACCAGCTGCGTATCCGTCATGGAGACTCTGGTGGCCAACTGCATGGAGATCTTCCACAAGAGCCGCAAGGAGATGTGCGCCTTGGTGGGGATCTACTCTCTGGTGACCGCCGTGACCATCTGCCTTGGCTACAACGTGTTCTACTTTGAGCTGACCCTGCCCAACGGCAGCGTTGCTCAGCTTCTGGACGTGATGGACTATATCAGCAACAGCTTCCTGATGCCCTTCATCAGCCTCCTCACCAGCATCCTGATCGGCTGGGTCATCGGCCCCAAATGGGTCATCGACGAGGTGGAGAAAAACGGTGAGCATTTCGGCCGCGCCAAGCTGTACAGCGTGATGATGCGCTATGTGGTGCCTGTGGTCATGCTGATCCTGTTCCTGACCTCCACCGGCTTCTGGAACCTCCTGTTCCAACATTGAGAAACCTTCATCAAACTCCATCAAAAAGCGGGAGCCTTTCGGCTCCCGCTTTTTTGATAATTCGGTAACTTACCGCTTGTTGGACTTTCTCCAGATGTGCATCGTCTCGGCGGACTTGATCAGCTCGTCCCGGAAATCGGGGTGTGCAATGCCGATCAGGGCCTCGGAACGCTCCCAAGTGGACATGCCCTTCAGGTTCACCATGCCGTACTCAGTGACGATATAGTGTGCGCAGGACCGGGGATCGGTAACGATGGAGCCGTTGGTCAGGGTGGGGACGATTCGGCTCTTCACGGTGCCGTCCTTGGCAGTCATGGTGGAGGACATGCAGATGAAGCTCTTGCCGCCCTTGGAGAGGTAGGCGCCCATCACGAAGTCCAGCTGGCCGCCGGTGCCGGAAATGTGCTTGATGCCGGCAGACTCGGCGTTGACCTGACCGAAGAGGTCCATATCCACGGCGTTGTTGATGGAGATAAAGTTATCCAACTTGGCGATGACCTGAACATCGTTGGTGTAATCCACAGGTGCGGCCATCACATCGGGGTTCTCCTTGATGTAGTCATACAGCTTCTGGGTGCCGGCAGCGAAGGCATAGACCTGACGGCCTCTGTCCACGTTCTTGTTGCGGCCGGTGATCTTGCCAGCCTTGGCAATATCCACGAAAGCGTCCACATACATCTCGGTGTGCACGCCCAGATCCTTCAGATCGGACTCTGCGATCAGGGAGCCAACGGTATTGGGCATACCGCCGATGCCCAGCTGCAAGCAGGCGCCGTTGGGGATCTCCTTCACGATCATCTCGGCAACCTTGCGGTCCACATCGGTGGGAGGAGCGCCGGCGCCCATAGCGGCCACGGCGGGGTTTTCGCCTTCCACGACCATGTCAACATCGCGGATGTTGATCTCAGTGCCGGTCAGGCCGTAGACCCAAGGCATATTCTGGTTGACTTCCACGATGATCTTCTTGGCGTGCTCCAGCATATCGCCAATGTGGGAAGCGGAAACAGCGAAGCTGAAGTTGCCGTGGGCGTCCATGGGAGTCACCTGGATCATAGCCACATCCGTGGTGGCGTTGCCGTCCCGATAGAAACGGGGCAGCTCAGAATAGCGCATGGGGCCGAAATAGCCCATGCCCTTGCCGATGATCTTCCGATCCAGACCGCTGCAGTGCCAGGAGTTCCAGGTGAAGTGGTCACCAGCGTCATCCGCCTTGCACACCTCGGGCATCCACATGGTCACGCCGCCGTGGATCTTCACGTCAAACAGCTCGTCCTTCCGGGCAGCCAGAGCCTTGTCCAGAGCGACAGGCTGATTGCAGCACCAACCGTAATCCACCCAGTCACCGGACTTGACAATCTTCACCGCTTCCTCAGCGGTAGTCAGCTTCTGCTGATACAGTTCCTGAACATTCATCGTCTTTTACCTCCATATTTATTCTGCATATCCGCAAAGTTTTCCTTGTATCGTTAAAATCTTATCATATTCGGTCCGGCAATGCAAGCAAAACGTGAAAAAAATCACAATAATTCAAATCACGCGCCAATTAGCACGTTCACTCATAACAAATACGCCCGCTCTCTCCTGTTCTCGCCGCACCTCAACCCCTTGCAGCCACAGGCTTTGAAGCAATTGAGAACGCAAGAACGATGCGGAACGGCAAAAAAAGAAGCAGACCGGCCGGTCTGCTCCTTTTTTCAGTCGAAATTACTCCTCAACAGGAGCGTCCTCCTCGTCAGCGGCAGGAGCCAGCAGAGCGCGGATGGACAGGGAGATCTTCTGCTTCTCCTCGTCGATGGCAGTGATCTTAGCCTCAACGGTCTGACCCTCAGAGAGAACATCCTCGGGCTTCTCGATGCGGCGGTCAGCGATCTGAGAAATGTGGATCAGGCCGTCCACGCCGGGAACCACCTCAGCGAAAGCGCCGAAGGGCATCAGCTTGACGATACGAACCTCAGCGGTGTCGCCCACGCCGTACTTGTTCATAAACACCTGCCAGGGATCCACGCTGTGGTCCTTAGCACCCAGGGAGATCTTGTGCTTCTCAGCGTCGAAGGAGATGACATACACATCCATGGTGTCGCCAACCTTGCAGATCTCGGCGGGGTTCTTGATGCGGCTCCAGGACAGCTCGGAGATGTGGACCATGCCGTCCACGCCGCCGATGTCCACGAACACGCCGTAGCTGGTCATGGACTTCACGGTGCCGGTGTAGTGCTTGCCCACCTCGATGGTGCTCCACACGGCCTCCTGAGCGGCCTTGCGGGCCTCGTCAGTGACGCTGCGGATGGAGCCCACCACGCGGCGGCGGGCACGGTTGACCTCGGTAATGCGGAGCTGAACCTTCTGACCCTTCATGGCAGACAGATCAGCGCCGCGGGGCTGGCCGCTCTGAGAAGCGGGAACGAACACGCGGATGCCCTTGACGGAAACCACGATGCCGCCCTTGTTCTCCTCGGTGACAGTGCCTTCCAGCACGGTCTTCTCCTCAACGGCAGTCTCAATGTTCTCCCAGATCTTCACAGCGTCCAGACGCTTCTTGGACAGCTCGGCATAGCCTTCCACATCGTTGACGCGGACAACATAGGTCTCGACCTCGTCGCCCACCTTCACGATATCCTCGGGCTTCGCGCTGGGATCGTCGCTCAGCTCGCTGAGCTTGATGTAAGCATACTGCTTAGCGCCAACATCCACCTGAACCTCGGTGGGGGTGATGGCGGTGACAATACCGGTTACCTTCTCTCCTGTATTTAAAGTTTTGAAAGACTGATTCAGCAGTTCCTCAAAGGACTCTTCCATGGTCTCGGTGCTCTTGATTTCTTCGCTCATCGTTGTTTTTACCTCCTTAATGATGCCCGCGGGTGTGGATGCGCCGGCCGTCAGCCCGGCAACACGGCAGCCTGCAAAATCTGTGGCGGAAAGCTCGTCCGCCCCTTCGATGGAAAGGACATGAGAACAGTTCTGCCGGCAGATCTCTGCCAGATGCTTCGTATTGGCGCTCTTACGGTCGCCAACCACCACCATCACGTCTACCTTCGCGGCGATCTCCGCCGCTTCGTTCTGACGTTTACGCGTAGCATAACATATTGTATCAAAGATTTTTACGTTTGTACATTCTTTTTTTAGGATTTTGCAGGAACTTTCAAAAAGTTCACGAATACAGGTGGTCTGCGCCACGATGCTCACGGGCATTTCCGGCTGAAAATCGCCGTTTTTGACCCATTCCGCCACAGCCTCTGGCCCCTGGAACACCAGCGGATGAACGCACCAGCTGGCAAGTCCCATGACCTCAGGATGGTGCGGCTCTCCGATGATGACCACCTGCCGTCCCTCCTGCTCCGCCTGGGACACCAGCTCCTGAATGTGGACCACATTGGGACAGGTGGCGTTCACGCAGCGGACGCCCCGGGCCGCCAATCCGTCCAGTACGCTTTTCAGTTCTCCGTGAGACCGGATCACCACCGTATCCCCTGCTCCCAGCGCTTCAGGACGGTCCGTTTTCCGGACACCCCGGGCCGCCAGGTCATTGACCACATGGGTATTATGGATGAGGTCCCCCAGCATCCAGCAGCCCTGGGTCTCCGCCGCTGTTTTCTGGGCCAGTTCCACCGCCCGCTTTACGCCGTAGCAAAAACCGGCGCTTTCCGCCAGGATCACTTGCATAGCGGCGCACCTCCTACCTGCTGCCCGCCCAAGGCGTAAACCTCCCGCAGAAGCTCATCCGCGATCTTCTGCATCTCTTCAGCAGTCCCCCGGCGGCCGGTATATACCGGCGTATAGGGCTGGCCGATGATGATGCGTGTCCGGTGGAAGGTCCGCTTTTCTCCATCCACGAACACCGGCACCAGAATGGCGCCAGTGCGGACGCCGATCACCGCCGCGCCGCTGTGAGCGTGGGCCGGCAGGCCGTCTGCCTTGCCGATGCCGTTCCGGATGGTGGTGCCCTCCGGGAAGATCAGCAGATTGTGGCCGCTCTGAATGGTCTGGATGGCGGTCTTCACCGCCTGAATATCCGCGCCGCCCCGGTTCACGGGGAATGCGCCCCCCACCCGGATGACCCATGCCAGAATGGGATTCCGGAACAGTTCCTCCTTGCCCATGACGCGAAGCCGGTAATCCATGGGCAGCGCCGTGGCCAGCACCAGAGGGTCCCAGTTGCTGGCGTGATTCGCCACCAGCAGCGCGCCGTGGCGAGGCAGGTTTTCCAACCCCTGAACCGTGACCGGATGCAGCAGACGGCAGATCCACTTGGCAACCGTGAAGATCAGAGGAAAAAACGGTCCAAAGGGCTGTGTTGTACGCCTCTCGTTCATCGGCTCG
>DXUR01000256.1 GCA_019417795.1 Clostridiales bacterium
GTGCCGGAGGCCGCAGCCCCCGCGTCGCCAAGCAGTTCATCGAGCAGTGCGCCGCAGGAGTGCAGAAGTAAATAAAAGGAACGATTCAAATCTTCGACAGTTCCCTCATGGAATCCCTCGGGAGGCATTCTCTTCGGATGCCCCGGACCACAGCGCCGGGATCCTGCAAAAAATGCGAGATCTCATACCGCGCAAAAGCGCGGCCTTCGTCTGAAACGAAAATTTTCCCCTCCGCAAAGCTTACGGTGAAGCCCCGGAATTCAAACGCAAGGCCGTTGTCCGGTTCGTTGATGGTGTCGCCCCAGACGGCCCGCTTCAGGGCCGAACAAAGGCGGTATTCCTCTTCCGTGCGGAGCCAGAGTTCCGGCGTCCGGATACTGTGCTCCAGCAGGAACAGGTTGGTAAAATCCCTTACAAAGCCCGTTTCTTTGGCCTCGATGGGCCGATTCAGCTGCTTCCATTCCCGGATGTCGAAGCGATAATAAAGGTTTTCTTCCGTTCCTCTCCGGGGGCCGATCTCTGTGATAGCGCTCCGGCGGACGGCGCTGCATTTCGTGACTTCGCCGTAGTACCGGACACCTGCCTGTGCGCCGAACACATACTGTGACTGGTAAAGGGCCACATAGCGGATAGGAAAATCGCTGTCCTGCAGGCGCTCTGCCGGGATGTAATAAAAGCAGTGCTTCCGGCAAATATCCAGCTGCTGCGGGCTGCGCATAGTACCTACCAGTACATCCCGCACGGCCCAGTCCACTGCTTTCAGCTTCGCTTCCAGTTTCTCCATCTCGCCCGCCCCCTGCTGTGCTTTATTTTATTGTACCGTCTTTTCTGCCGGGAGGCAAGATGCAGATAAACAAAAAAATCCGTTGTCATCTGACAACGGATTTTTGAGTGGAGAATTAGGGACTCGAACCCCAGACCCCCTGCGTGTGATGCATGATGGCTTTTCGATTTTTAGAACGTTGATTCGTTAAATTGAAGCAATTTGCTACAGATCTGCTACAAACAGCAGTTTTTCGACTTGCATCAGTAACCTGTTTTTTATATTCTCACTGGCCAAACTTTCAACTCCTATACTCTCCCCTCGCCAAAAAAGTCTCAAATGTTTTGTGTGGTTTGATGATAGTATTTTCAGTTGACCTATGATACACTGAATTTTAAGGAGTTATTCAGTTGTACTGTGACTACTTATCTAAGCATTTTACGGACACCAAATCTTGCATACAAAAATGCGAAATCTGCTTTGAAATGGGGTATTTGCTTATGTTTAAAATCAACAATCTGGCAAATCAGACAAGTCACATCGTCACCGAACAGAAGGGTATCTTCTCCATTGTTGAGCACAATGTCGATTTCTCCGTAGCGCCTTGCAATGCAATGGAAGAATACTATATGAGCCAGATGAATGTCAAACGGAAACAGGCCATTGCCAATCTCAACGGAAAAGTTGGGCTTGTTCTCCAAGCGGGCGCAATGCAGTACATTGTTGGCAACGTGCAAGCAACCACCGGGTTGAAAGGTGTTGGTGACTTCTTAGGCAAAATGGTAAAAAGTTCCGTCACAAAAGAAAGCGCAATCAAGCCGGAGTACGTCGGAACGGGTGTGCTCGTGACCGAACCCACCTATAAATATCTTCTGACCGAAAATGTCGGTGACTGGACAGGCGGTCTTGTAATGGAAGACGGCATGTTCCTGGCCTGTGAGTCCACTGTCAAGCACGAGATTCAGGCACGCTCCTCGCTTTCTTCTGCAACACTCGGAAATGAAGGGCTCTTCAATCTACGGCTTGCTGGCAATGGCGTATGTGTGCTGGAAAGCAATGTTCCCCGTTCGGAAATCGTAGAAATCGACCTTCAAGACGACGTTTTAAAAATTGATGGCAGCTTTGCGATTTGCTGGTCTGGCAGTCTCAGCTTTACGGTTGAACGTTCCGGAAAAACCTTGCTTGGTTCTGCCGCATCCGGTGAGGGACTGGTAAATGTTTATAAGGGAACTGGCAAAGTATGGCTTGCTCCATTAACACCTTCTCAATCACTGGTTAGCGCAACGCATGCAAAAAGTGCAAAGTAATTGACCACCTGTTCTTCTTGCTTTCACTGTTTTACTTCTTTACAGCATCATCTTTGAAAAAAGCTCTTAGCCTTTAATATAGAGGTCAAGAGCTTTTTTGCTTGCCGCTGAACTTCTGCTTCAAAGATTGTGTTCAGCTTAATTTTCAATCGTCTACACTTTGCGTTTCAGATAATTCTTCCCAGTCTTCCGGGTTTCCACACCTACGGAGATACTCATGCCCGCCATCGACTGCACACGATCCGCAAGAACAAAATTTGAAATCATGTACAGTGCAGCTTTCTGCCGAAATTGGATAACACCGACTTTGCAGCCCTGCCGCCGGTAGAGCAGCGGATGCTGCAAATGTTTTATGTGACCCTCTGGGGCAAAACTGCAGAAAGCTGGGAGGATGAAGAAGTTCTCGATAACCTGTATGCTCTCTCGGATAGTCCCGTTTTGCTGGGGGAACTGCAGGCACTTTTGCAGTATCAATATGACCGCATTGATTTTATCGACGAACCTGTGGATGTAGGCTTTGATTGTCCGCTGGACCTGCACTGCACCTATACCCGCGACCAGCTGCTAGTGGCACTGGACTTTTTGAAGCCTGCCACTGTCCGCGAGGGCGTGAAGTGGCTGCCGGAAAAGCAGCTGGACGTATTCTTTGTGACCCTGAACAAAGCGGACAAGGATTACTCTCCCACCACCATGTACAAGGATTATCGACAATGAGACCATGCGTCAGGGACGCGATCTGGAAGATTATGTCGCACAACGCTTCACCGAATCAACCGGTCTGAAGGTACGCCGGGCAAATGCCATTTACCAGAGCAAGGAACATCCGCTGCTTCTGGCAGATTTTGACCGCCTGATCGTTGGGCAAAAAGCTGGATTAGAGTGCAAAACTGTTTCGCCGTTTTCTGCGGACAAGTGGGCTGATGGCAAAATCCCTGCACATTACATGGCTCAGGTCAATCACTATCTGGCTGTCAGCGGTTTTGACTGCTGGTACATTGCTGCTCTGATTTTCGGGGAGGAACTGGTGATTCACAAGATCACAACCGACAAAGAAGTTCTGAACAACCTCATTGCCAAGGAAGAGCACTTCTGGAAATACAATGTGATGCCCGAAATTCCGCCTGTACCTACCGGAAGCGAGGGGGATACACAGCAGATCAATCAGCTGTACTCTGCAGATGATAGAAACAAAACTGCCGATCTGAATCCCATCCGTAATCTGTTGGACAAGCGGCAGGAGCTTTCTGATCAAATCGAGCAGATGGAACAGGAGAAAACAGCTATTGAGCAGCAGGTCAAGCTACAAATGCAGGATGCCGCTTATGGCACAGCACCGGGCTATAAGGTATCGTGGGTATCCTCCGAAAGTAAACGGGTAGACTCCCAGCGTTTGAAGAAAGAACAGCCCGATATTTTCAATCGGTACAGCAAGAATGTAAGCAGCCGCAGGTTTACCATTATCCATACAGCATAATTTTTGTACGCCTATAGGCACACAAAATTTGCGTTTCAGCTATTTTTGTTTAATATAAAAGCACAATACTGTTTACACAACAATAATTGTATGCTAAGATAAGAATATGAGGTGATGCACGATGGTTCTGCGCAAAAGTTATTTGGATAAGATCATTCCTTTTATCGATCAGGATCTGATCAAAGTTCTGGTTGGAATCCGGCGCTGTGGAAAAACAGTCCTTCTCGGTCAGATCAAGGACGTGCTCCTCCATCGCAACATTCCCGCACAGAACATTATTCAGGCCAATTTTGAGTCCATGCGCTTCCGCAACACCCGTACTGCAGAAACGCTTTACGACTACATCGCAGAAAAAGCGGAAGGCTGCACCGGCAAAATCTATATTCTTCTGGATGAGATTCAGGAGGTGGAGCGCTGGCAGATTGCAATCAATTCTCTTCGTGTCGATTTCGATTGTGATATTTACCTGACCGGCTCCAATTCCAAGCTGCTTTCCGGCGAATTGGCAACCTATCTTTCCGGACGATACATCCAGATTCAGGTTTTCCCCTTTTCGCTGGCCGAAGCAAAACAGCAATGCATTGAAAACGGAACCTATACTTCGGATGAAAAGCTCTTCGCAGACTATTTGAAGTACGGCGGTTTTCCGCAGCGTTTCTTCCTCCCTGACGATCATTCAATCACCACCTATCTGGACGATCTTTACGAGGCTATCATTGTCCGTGACATCATGTTGCGCCACAATATTCGCGAACAGACCGCATTACGTAATGTCCTTGCATTCCTGCTGGACAATATCGGCAATCCGTTTTCTGCCCGTAATATCAGTGGACGCATGGTTTCGGAAGGAATCAAGACAACCACTGCTACCGTACTGAACTACGTTGATTATTTCAAGGAAGCCTTTATCCTTCTGAATGCAAGCCGCTATGATATCAAAGGAAAAGCGCTCCTGTCCAGCACAGAAAAGTACTATGCAGTCGATCTTGGCCTGCGGAACGTTATCAAGAAAAGCGAAAAACTTGACAGCAACAAGCTGTATGAGAACATCGTATATCTGGAAATGCGGAGCCGTGGCTATGAAGTTCAGGTCGGCAAGCTGGACGACACCGAAATTGATTTTATCTGCTACCGTGGAAATGAAAAGCTCTATATTCAGGTTGCTTACCTGATCACTCCCGCCGATGAAGAGCGGGAGTTCGGTAATCTTGAGCGGCTGCACGACAACTATCCTAAGTATGTTATCAGTGGTGATTTGATGAATTTAAGCCGAAACGGAATCATTCATCGAAACATCATTGATTTTCTGCTCAATCCGTAATTTTCACATCATGGGGCACAACAGTTGACGCTGTTGTGCCCTTTTTTCTTTATCAGAATTGGAGGCATTCTTATGGAAAATCCATTCGTAAAATTATTTGCTATCGACTTCAAAGATCATCTGGAAGTCAA
>DXUR01000257.1 GCA_019417795.1 Clostridiales bacterium
ACTTCATTCAGCCGGAGCCTGCAAATAAATTTGCGCATAAATCTTGACGGTTACAGCGTCGACGCAGCTGCTCTCGATATATGCCTGTGCGATCGAACTGTCAATCCGCATTTTCAGTCCCTCTCTTTACGAAAAACCTCTTTTGCCGTAACAGACAAAAGAGGTTTTTCCTTGGCGCAGCGGGAGGGATTCGAACCCTCGTGAGGTTTCCCTCAAACTGATTTCGAGTAACTTCGAAACTGTTCCACTTAGACGTCACATCGAAGCAGTACACGGTAGTTACTATGCCTTGAACCCGTTGAAAAATCAGGACTTTTTGAGTATTTGATACAAGAAAAACAGGGGAGGCAGGCGCGTTCGCATTTTCTGAAAAATGCGAACAAAAATAGACAAAGGATAGAAAACAGGATCTATCTGATTCAGAACCTGTACGACCTCTCCGACATGGCAACCGTGGCGGAGGCTATAGACAGTCGCGCATTTTCGGAGTTCTGTGGCGTGGACTCCAGCAATCAAGTTCCGGATGGAGACGCCTTGGGTCGCTTCCGCAATCTGCTGGTAAAGAACAGCTTACAGGAAAAATTGTTTGCGCAGGTTGTATCGCTGCTGATGGAGCGTGGAATGATTTTGAAAAAGGAACGATCGTAGATTCCACAATCATTTCTGCCCCGAGTTCCACAAAAAATAAAGAGAAGCAACGTGACCCGGATGCACATCAGGTGAAAAAGTGAAACACATGGCATTTCGGCTACAAGGCTCATATTGGTGTGGACAAGGACAGCGGTATTGTCCACACGGTAAAAGTGACTGCTGCCAATCAGCACGATGTCTCCATGACCTCGGAATTACTGACAGGCGAGGAAATCGTTGTCTATGGGGACAGCGGCTATCTTGGAGCAGAAAAACGTGAGGATGCTATAAAAAAGAACACAAACGGAAAACGAATTCGCTATAAGATCAACCGTCGCCCCTCGCAGATTGTCATGAAATCTACTCGTTCTCAAGGGCAGCTCAAACGGAGAGAACATGAAAAATCATCCGTCCGGGCAAAAGTAGAACACGTTTTTGCTGTCGTCAAAGGTCAGCTTCGATACCGAAAGACGCGATACCGAGGGCTGCGAAAACAGACGGCAAAACTGAATATGATGTTTGCACTGGCAAATCTGATTCTGGCTGACAGACCCTGTCTGGCAGTCTGATCATTGATGCCCCGCAAACAGAAAACAAAAGATTTCTTTATAAATTCTGGCAGCTCCTGCTATACCGAACCTTTTATAAGCCTGTTATGCGGTGTTGCCCTAGTTCATGGGCAAGTTCCTTTTGTGCTTGCTCTGACTTGGGATAGATAAGAAATACTTCCATTGTTGCCCTCCTTCCCCGAGCGTTTGATGCTTAATTCTATGTGCGTTTTCCGATGCATATGCCGTGTCTGAATATGGTCGGCAATTTGTTCCAGTATTGGCTGTCGCACGCGGGGATCAAAAAAGCCTCTCGGGGGAAATTCCCCGAGAGGCTATAGGTGCTTCAGCATATTGTACCATTTGGGGAGTTATATTGCACACCTTTGTTCTGTGCGGTATTGCCTTAAAAACAGAAAAAAGGGTTGACACAAAAAGGTTATTATGATATCTTCATTTATCATATGGTAATTATCTTTTATGCCATGATGGAACGTACACTTAATTCAAATTAGGAGGTCTCAATCAATATGCCCAAAAGTCTATTAACCGGTGTCTTAACCGAGTTGGTCGCGCCTTTTTGTGCAGATGGGTCCCTGGATTATAACTCTTTGCAGCGTCTTATAGATTTTCAAATTGATCGCGGGATTCGGGGAATTTATGTTCACGGAATTAGCGCAGAGACGTTGTCAATGACCAACTCCGAGCAGACACGCTTTGTATCCGACGCGGTTAAAGCAGCAAACGGTCGAATACCTGTAGTCGCAAACCTGATGTGCAGCAACAAAGAACGGGCGCTGGAGCAGCTGGACGCTTTTGAGGATTGCGGCGTGGACTGCATTTGTGCATCACAACCGCTGATGCTTTCCGCCGGGGACGAGGCGCTTTATGATTATTTTGCCGCCATCTTTGAGCAATCCCATCTTCCGGTTTGCCTCTATAATATGCCGCAGTCCGGTTATGTCCTGTCTCCAAAGCTGATCTCCCGGCTGGCCAGACAGTATCCCATTTTTCAAGGGTATAAAGATAGCACCCAGAATATTATTCACCTGCAGACCGTTGCAGGTGCAGTAAACCGAGATAATTTCTCCATTCTTGCCGGCAGTGATGCAACATTTTATTCTACTCTAGCCCTGGGCGGATCAGGAATTGTATCGCTCATTTCGCTGATCTTTCCCGATTTAGTCAATGGATTGTATCAAGCGTTTTGTGACAGAAATTACAAAGAGGCATTTTCGCGTCAGATTTTTATTATGAAAGTTCGTGATGCACTGAAATCGGCACCACTTATTGCAGGATATAAAACAGTAGTTAAACATCTGGGTCTTTTCGAAACAGATTTCGTTCGTTCTCCCTTGCTGGCTACACAGCAGGAGCAGGCGAACGTATTACTTAAAAAATTAGAAAACTTGGGTGTTCTGTAGAAAGACAGAGAAAGGAAGCAAACATGAAAGAATTTCCAAAATTTCGCGGAGCCATGACCGAATTGACCATCAGCTACCAAGCTGACAATGCGATTGACCATGGTGCCATTTCCCACATGGTTGACTGGCAGGTCGAGCATGGTATTCAGGCAATTTTTGCCAATGGAATATCCAGTGAATCGTACATGATGACTATGGATGAGCAGGAAGAGCTGGCTCAGACCATGTGTCGCTCTGCCGGCGGACGAATCCCTGTAATGTGCAACCTGATGATTCCGGGTTATCGGGATGCCATAGAGATGATACACCGCTATGAGACCGTAGGAGCAGATGCCATCTGTATCACTTCTCCTTATTTGGTTAACTACAGCGAAAAAGCCTTGCGCGAATATTTTCATCGTCTGATTGAGTCCACCGAGATGCCCGTCTATATCTACAATGCCCCGCAGACCAATAATATGCTCTCTCCCCAATTGCTTTCCGAGCTTGCCAACGAATACCCGCATGTCCGCGGATATAAGGACAGCACGCAAAGTATCATCCACCTTGAAACGGTCATGGGATTGGTCAAAAAACCTGACTTTGAGTTTATTGCGGGAAGTGACTCCTCCATTTACACCACTCTGGCATTAGGTGGATGTGGCATCATCTCATTCATCAGCCTTGCCTTCCCCGAGCCCATCATTCAGCTCTGTGACGCCTACTTTAGCGGTGACATGGAGAAAGCCCGGGAACTTCAGGCTTTTGTAATGAAAATCCGAAGCGTGCTGCGCAAAGGCGGCAACAGTGCTGGCTACAAATACGCCTCCGGCTTAGTAGGCTGTCCCATTCAGGGCAGCCGTTATCCGGACAGTTTACTGTATTTGGACGAGACCGTACGCAAGGAAATCCACAACGGGCTGGAGGAGCTTGGTCTCATCTGAGGAAAAGCATCGAAAGAATATACACCGCTCTTTATTAATAACTAATAAAATGCTTTAAACGGAGGATTAATTTGATGAAAAAGACCGAAATATTATCCCACATCGATCACACGCTGCTCAGAGCAACCTCAACCTGGAATGAAATCAAGGAAATATGCGATGACGCATTATCTTATCATACCGCCTCAGTCTGCATTCCGCCCAGTTATGTGAAACGGGTTCACCTCGCTTATCCGGAGCTGAATGTATGCACTGTAATCGGTTTCCCCTTGGGATATAATCCTACAGAAGTCAAAGTTGCTGAGGTCAAAAAAGTAATTGAAGATGGCGCCAGCGAGGTTGACATGGTTGTCAATCTGGGTGATGTGAAAAACGGAGACTTCGATGCAGTCACCGAGGAAATCCGTACATTGAAGCAGGCATCCGGCGATAAGATTCTAAAAGTTATCGTTGAAACTTGCTATCTGACAGAGGACGAAAAAGTTCAGCTTTGCCGCTGCGTGACAGATGGCGGTGCTGATTACATTAAAACCTCCACCGGCTTCGGAACAGCAGGGGCAAAGATCGAGGATATCCGTTTGTTTAAAAATCACATCGGTCCAAACGTAAAAATCAAGGCTGCCGGTGGCGTTAAGACTGTGGCAGATCTCGAGTTGTTCTTGAGTGAAGGTTGTGAGCGAATTGGCACCAGTTCTGCGGTAAAAATTCTTGCAGATATGTAAGAGTGCGAGAAACGCATTATTATTGTTATGAAATGAGGCCGCTCAAATGAAGAATAAAGTCTTTGTTTTAGGAAGTTATCACTGTGTTTACACCTTTGTCTCTGAAGAACTTCCTTCATTAGGAGAAACGGTAATGGGCTACCGTTTTAAGATGTCCGGGGGAGCTAAAGGACACGGGCAGATGTTGGCTGCCGCATTGGCCGGTGCTCAGGTTAGCGGCATTATGCGTGTGGGTGACGATACCTTCGGGCATCTGTGTATTGAGAATTTCAAACGTGCCGGTATCGACTGTACCCATGTGAAAATCGACCCGGATCACGCTACTGGCGCAGCTGGTGTATTGTTGAATCGCAATGGTGACAATGTTATTACCGTTGTTCCTGGCGCAAATGCCGAGATCACAAAGGAAGATATCGACCAGGCGGAGAACATGATAAAAGACTGCGCAGTGGCAGGCTTTCAGTTTGAAAACAATTTTGACGCTATTGAGTACACGATCAAAAAAACACACAGTTTGGGCGTAGAAACCATGGTCGATCCCGCGCCTGTGGTGAAGTTTAACGAGGATCTTTATCATTATATTACATACATTAAGCCAAACGAAGTTGAAGCCTCGCTGCTCAGCGGCGTCGAAGTCACGGATACGACCAGTGCTCTGAAAGCGGGTCATATTCTTTTGGACAAAGGAGTAAATAAAGCCGCAGTCATTACGATGGGTGGAGCCGGGTCCGTCTTAGTTACACAC
>DXUR01000258.1 GCA_019417795.1 Clostridiales bacterium
CCGTTTGGCCGGGCGACCGCTCCAATCGTCAAAACATCCGGGCAGGCCGAAAAGCTCAGATCATCAACTACCAGCGTTCCACAATCCAAAACGGTTCTATCCCCCTGCACGATCCAGTTTGTCGTGCAGAGGGTCGGGTGCAGCACAGCTTCCTTGTCTGGCATCCACGAATCGATCCACTTGTGATCCATCGCGTTTACCTTAATAGAAAGGCTGTCACTCGAATCCGAACCGCTATCGGTGTATGTGAAGTTTTCCACATCTTTGCGGATGTCGCTTGAAATGTCCTTTCCGTCATATTCAAGCGTCAGGAACGCTTGACGTGGCGTAATCATCCCTCACACCTCACCTTTTCCAAGGCGGCAGACTTTCGTCTGTTTTTGCCTTAACTTCCACTTCCGGCGTGGCAAGCACCACCCCGGAATCAAACTTGTACACCTCGATATACTCCCGGTTGGCAGTCATCAGCACATCGGCTTTCAACTCGTCACCGTAGACAGTTTTTGCAATACCATCCCAAGTGTCACCGCTCTTTGTCGTGTAAGACATCAGGCCACCTCCTTATGCATACCGGGTTCGATTGTTTTCTCGGTTGTATTTGTCCATAAAGGCTTTGAACTTTTCGTACTCGTCCTCCATAATCGAAGCAATCTGCTGGCGGTCTGCATCACCAGTGATTGTGATGTTCGGAGCAAATACAAACTGCGGAGAGCTTCCGCCGTTGCCGCCGGGTACAGGTGTATTCTGATATGCGCTCACCGGGATTTCGGACAGCGTGCGCCCGGTATCCCTCGGCGGCAGCACATAAAGCGGCGTTCCTGTGTCTGTAAGGACACCGTCCTGCCAGCTTGAAAGCACCGTGCCGCCGTTGTAGTTTTTGGCTGCTTCGGTCAGTGCAGTGGTTACAGGGCTGTCACTTCCGAGGTACTTGTTCAGCAGAAGCGGAGCAACATCAGCTGCAAGGCTGGTCGCCGCCAGTGCAAGCGAAGCGTCACCAGACATTGAGTTGTTGGCGACCGTCCATAGCATCGACAAAGCGTCGCCGGTGGTTCGGATGCCATTGGAACGCAGTGCGTACTTACCGTATGCTTTGGAGAAATCAATCAGGTTGTCCAGTTTTTCCTTGCTTCCGTCGGTGAAACCGCCGTTTGCAAAATACCGTACACCCGCCGCACGAGTTGCATCCTCGCCAGACACTCCCAGCATCCGGCCTGCACGCACCCAGTTTTCGACGTTGCTATCGTGAACACTAGGCTTGAAGCTGATAACCGCCTCTGTTCCAGCTTCGCCTGCAATGCTGACACCGTGAGTAAAACCGCCGTTCGCAAAGGCAGGCATTGCAACTTCTTTCAGGTTGAAGCCGAATTGTTTTCCACCGAGGGCGGGCACCCAATCAGGCACCGTAAAAGACAATTTGTTCAACGTGCCGATGATTGCATTCGCAACCGTAATCGTCACCGATACAATGCCCTTTATCAACCCGACGATGCCCTGAATAACCGGTTCAATCACCGGCAGTAGTCCGTGGATCACATCGACGACGAGCTTGATTGCGTTTATCAGGGTTGTGCCAACCAGACTGATAATCATGCTTATCAGCGGCGACACTGCGGGGAACAATTCGTTTACAGCGAAGCTCATAATATCAGCCAGCAGCGGCTTAATATGATTCACTCCGAGGTCTACGATCTGTCCAATCAGCCCTTTCACCGATTCGATAATCGGTATCACTGCCCCGAAGGTGGTTCCCAAGTCGTCGATACCGAAAATACTCTTTCCGCTCAAGCTCTGCTGGATGTTTTGCAGGTTTTCCAAAGAGAATGCATTGCTCACCGAATCTCGGACGTTGCCTGCAATATCGTGGATTTTACTCGTAAATCCATCAAACATTGCCAGTCCCTTTTCGCCGAACACGTTCCCGACGATCTGGCGGATGTCCTCAAAGTGATCTCCCAGCAGACTGACCACTGCGATGATTCCACCGATTCCGGTAATCACCGGGCCGAAGGTGCCGAGCAATCCCATAAATGCACCGCCCAATTTACCGGCTATCGGGCCTACCGCCGTGTTGGCTAGGCTCAGTCCAGAACCAAGGAACTTGAACGTGTCCCCTGTTCCTTTCGCAATTCCCCCGCCAACGTTTAAGGCAAATTGTCCAGCTTTAGTAGATGCTGCGCGGCCTGCCAGATTTTTTACGCCGCCAATTGCCGTTCCTGCAATGTTTTTTGCTCCGCCCAGCAATCCTTGTCCAAAGCCCATAGCCTTTTGGCCCATGTTCCCTACAAAGCCGCCAAGTTGTGTACCGGCAACTTTTTGGCCGATCCACTTTCCAACGCCGACCGTGTTCTGAATAAAGTCTGTCCCCGCCAGATTTTTTGCAGACCTTGCAACTCTGGCTCCGTATTGCCCTATCGAACTGTCTTCCAACAATCCGATTATTCCGCCGGAAGCCTGTGCCTGCTGAATGCTGCCAAACAGCGCACTCGTTGCCTTTGCCATCCCAGCAGGTGTCTTTGCTCCAAACAGCTTTTTGCTGTTTTGCATTCCAAGGACGCTACCAAGGATGGTGTTCTGCACTCTCTGCCCGAAGCTAGGATTGCTGCCCGCCGGAACAGCGCTGTTTGCCAGCTGTGTTCCAAGTTTTGCAGCCTGCCACAGATTGCCAGCTTTTCCTGCGCCAGACACGCCCTTCTGTACAAGCCCCACAGGGCTTGCCGCCCCGCTTGCAAACTTCGTCGCGCTGGATACCACCTGCAGGATTTGCGGTGCAAACCGCATTCCTGCCCATGCCGTGCCGATACCCGCGATGGTCGTAGCTACCTTATCGCCATTATTCAGCAGATACTCAATTACCTGCCTTACACGTTCTGCAATATCCGGCAGAGCGGCGCGGAGGTCATTCAGCTTTTCGATGCCAAACCCGGCTACATCTTTCAGCACCGGAAGGAAATTATTTCCAACCTCAATGCGGACGGCCCGCCATGCGCTCCCAAGCATCGTCAATACAGATTCAGAGGTTTCGCATTTCAGCATAAACTCTTTATACATACTGCCGTTATACTTAGAAGCATCGCCTACGTCGTCCAGCGTTTTCACAAACAAGTCAAGATTGCCGGTTAGTTTTGCGCCACTCTCAATGGCCCACTGACCGAGCAGAGTTTTCAGATAACCCACTTGCTTGTCTTTCGGCTGAGTACCGATAGCGGTAAACAAACTTTTCAATGCTGCCGGGGCGTCTTTTTGCATATCCTTTGCAAACTGTTCCGCAGTAAATCCCAGCTGTTCAAAAGCCGCAGACTGTGCATCTGTAGCTTTTGAACCCATAGAAAGGTTCGTATACATCCGGCGGATGGATGTTGCCACTTTACCAGAATCAACGCCCATTGCCAGCAGTGCTGTAGAAAGCGCTGCCGTGCTCTGAACATCCATGCCAGCGATTTGACCCAGAGAGCCGGTGTCGTTTACGGTCTGGGCAATTTCAGCGGCGGTCGTTGCGTAGTGGGCACCCAGATAGTTAATCTGGTCTGCCAGCTCCATGACCTGATCGTGGTTCATGTTGAATGCAACTTCCCACTTTGCTGCCCAGTCGCCTGCCTGATCCGCAGAAATATCCATGGCCGTGCCCATTTCGGCAACGTCCTTTAGAAACCCGCCGCTTATTAGGTCATCCATGCTCTTTCCGGACTGACCAGCCGCAGCTGCCAGACGTGTCAGCTCTTTGGCGGTGTACGGAATTTGTGTACTCAAGTCAAGAATATCTTTCGACATTTCCGCATAAGCGTCCGTTTTGACCTTTCCGTTCGCGTCCGTCAGACCGCCAACGTACTTCGTCACATCAAGCATTTCGCTTTCAAATGCAACTGCTTCTTTTGTTGCATCTACCAGCCCCGCTGTAATGCCGCTGGCTATGCCCACCGTTACTTTTGCGATATTCGCTGCCAGTTTCGATGCGCCGTTCGCCATACTGCTGAGCTGAGTATTCGCAGACTTTACAGCCTGCGTCAGCGAGTTATCAACGTGACCGCCGATCAAAATAGAAAGCTCTAGGGTTTGATTTTTTGCCACTCCTCCGCCACCTCCTCGTTGATTTCCACCAGCTCACGCACGGGCAGATTCAGGTAGAAATCTGCACTCGTGTGTGTAGCCGTGGCGAGGGCTATCGCCGCCTTTCTGATGGTTTTGTATCCGCCCTTTAGGCGAAAAAATCCTTGTGGTTCACCCCTGCGCGAAGCTGTACAGCCTCCGCCAGCGGCAGGCCGAGGAAGAATGCCACATCCTTACCGGTGGCCATAGATGCGATCAGGCAGCAGTAATAGTAGTTCAGGGTCTTTTCCGCTGCGCGAATATCTTCTTCCTCCATGCGGTTTTCCGCCTGACGGACGTTCATGCCGGTAAGGTTCGCCACGCCTGACAGGTCAACTTCGGTGTATTTTTCGCCCTTGTAGGTGTAGGGCTTGCCGAACTTCATGATGTGGCTGTGCTCGTCCTCGTCGCCATCTTCCTCTGCGGCGGCGCTACGGAGCGACGCCTGAACAGTCTGGCGAACCTTCTTGCTTGCGCCGATGGGAAGCAGCTGGAAAAACTCGATGGGGAGCTTCGTTGCGGCAGCGGCCAGAGCGTCGGTGTATGCAGTCGCAGTTTCAGGGGTAATCATCACGGCCATTTCGCCCTCGTTGTACAGTTTCTTGATGATGAGCACCGCATCCTTGATGGTCAGATCATCCAGACCGGACAGGTCGATCTCGGTATACTCCTTATCATCAAACTTGTACGGGCGGGCCAACTCGATCAGCTTCGGGTTCTTCTTAACCTCAGCGGTCTTGTCCTGTTCTGCGACGGAAGAAACATTCTTTTCCATGGTGGTTTTCCTTTCTGTTCAGATATAAAAATTGACCGCCCCGGTCTTTCGGGGCGGTCGCTTCATTTCTTTGGCGTTAGATCAGCGCGGTAACGTCTGCCAGCATATCCTCGCCCTGAACGCGGTATACGC
>DXUR01000259.1 GCA_019417795.1 Clostridiales bacterium
GCGCGAGGGCATCAAGACGCCCAGCCCGGAAACCGCTGATCCGTTGGTAGCATCTGGAACCGCCCCGGGCGCAAGCGATACGTGCGCTTTCTGCCGGTTACCCGGACCAGAAAGCAGGTTCAAAATCCAATTGTTGCAAATACGTCGCCGGATTCATATTTTCCTTAGCAGAGTCTTAGTTGGTCCCCATTTGCTGCCCGAAAATATCTCTCGCTTTAAGCGCGATGGATACTTTTTCAATAAATTCATAGTCATCTAAATTCAGCAGGTTTTTTGCCTGACCGATTCGAAATCGGACTGTATTTTCATGTTTCCCCACCTTGCCTGCCGCTCTTTTGACATCTCCATTGCATTCAAGGTATACAGAAACTGTTTCCAAGAGATCCTGCTTTATTAGCGGGTCAAGAATGCTGCTGCAAAAATTCCTCAGAATTTGATGATTCTTCAGCGGTAGCAGCAACTGATAGACAGACAGCGCATCATATCCCATTGGGGATTTTCCCAATACTCCTCCTATTTCGTCCGCCGAAAGGGCCTGGCGAAATGCAGAAGAAAACTGCTTTACGCCCACCGCAGCCGAGCTGTAGCCCATGGAATGCTCTGGCACATAATAGGAAAAAATGGGCATCATCTGCTGCAGCATACTGCTGATTTCTTTCTGCCCCTGACAAGGCAGCACAAAAAAGACTCCTTCCAAATATTTAAATAGGGGCACTTTAAATTGTATCGCCACATCTTTCTTCAGCATTTGAAGCCGCCGATGACTCAGCCCCTGAAAGGTCGCATGCACAACGGTGTAGTCAGATTGAATATGCGGTGCAAGGTGCCTGTAAATGTTCCGCTGCTCAGCATCAGAAAGTTCTTTGCTCAGCAGGTGGAAAATTTTATTTTCCAGTAATAACTCTGATTGATCTGATATGATGAGTTCGGAAATGTCACGTATGAGCGCACCATAAGGAACTGTCCCGTCAATGTGAATAATCGGAAAATCCCGCGAATCGGCAAGTTCGATCACACTTTGCGGAAACTGCGGCAGAAACTCATTCAGCGCAATGCAACAAGCGCTTCCCATCTGAATATAAAACGAAATTGCATCATATATCTTTGCCTCCATATCTTTATTCATATAGAAGCTACAGATAAAAGCATCTCCACTTAAAATCAAGTCTGCATCCACAAGGGGATTGATCGGACAATCTGTAAAGTTGATCCGCAAAACCTCCCGGTCAAGCCCATTCTTCCCTGCAATTACCTTGGCAGAGTTAAGAATATCCAGCTGTAAAACATCGCTTACCGTAACGCTCACAACAAGCACCTCCTTGCCTTTAATTATGCATCAGTATAATCAAGCCTTCTTAAGATGTCAAATTATACTTGCAGAATAAATGGAAAATTATAAAAATTACAGAAATTTAAATCAAATTTTGTACTATGGCACATTGAAGCGCCTTTGCATATATCTTATAATTTTGTCAAACGATCCACAAGGGAATTGTTCAAAATAGACAAATTTTTGGAGGTGCTTCTTTATGAAAAAACTAACTCTTCAGGAAATCAAGGACACTTTGGTTGGCTGCACCATTCTTGGTACAGGCGGCGGCGGCTCCTTAGAGAGCGGGTTAGAGGCCGTCGAAAAAGCCTGGAACGCCGGGCACGAGTTCAAGCTGCTCTCCTTCGATGAAATCAACGACGACAGCTACTATGCCAATCCTTATTATTGCGGTTCTATCGTCCCCAAGGGCGATACCAGCCAGAAACGCGGAGATGAGATCGCCACCTCGGTGAAGGCTCTGGAAGAGTACATGGGCGTTCAGTTCGAAGGCCTTGTTTCGATTGAGTATGGTGGCGGAAACACCGGAGCAGTCATGGCCGCCGCAGCTCGTACAGGTAAATACATTGTCGATGCAGATGCAGCCGGCCGCGCAGTGCCGGAGCTTCAGTTTTCCACTTATTATGTGACGGAAAATCCCATCACGCCTTTCTCTGTCGGTACTTCATTCGGCGACATGGCGATCGTCACAAACGTTGAAAATGATGCTCGCGCAGAAGCGCTCTCCCGCTATATGGCGATCGGATCCGGCGGGTTGGTTGGTATGACCGATCACCCGATCAAGGGCGATAAGCTGCGTCACGCGGTCATTCCCAATGCATTAACGTATGCAGCTACTGTCGGTCGTGCCCAAAGAGAAGCTGTTGAGCGCGGTTCCGATCCCATTCAGGCGATCCTGGACACTGGAAAGGGTAAGCTGCTTTTCCAGGGAACCGTCACCGGCGAGTCCGAATGGGGCATCAAGGAGGGCTTTACCGTTGGCACAATTCACATTGCCGGCGAAGGCGCTTTTGCACACCAGACTTCAAAAATCTGGTACAAGAACGAGAACATGGTAATGTGGATCGACGACAAGGTAAATCTCACTTGTCCGGATCTCATTTGCGTGGTGGAAAAAGCTACCGGCTACCCCATCACCAATCCGAACTGCGTCGAGGGAATGGAGGTTGCCGTTCTCGGCTTCCACTGCCACGAGCTCTGGAAGCGCGAACGCGCATTGGAGATTCTTAATCCCCGATTCTTTGGATTTGATATGGACTGCGTCTTCCTTCAGGACTGATCGCACAAACCTGCAACGAACTCTTATGATTTAGGGAATGAATTTGTACCGAAATAGACAAGCACTCTTTTTACGCCAACATCTTGCAAAGGGCGGCCTATTTCGGTACAATTCAAACCCAAGCAGTAGATTCGATCACAGTAGGGAAGAATCATCATATGAGGCAGAAATAGCCAAATGACGTATTGCGGGAGGCAATAATATGAGTAATAACACTGCAACCAAGGCTCCGTTGGAAGAAAAGTACAACGACTACGAAAAAACTCCAGTCCCCGAAACCGCCAGACAAACTTGGTATCAGCAGGGCATGGTATGGCTTGGCGCGGGATTTGGCCTGAGCGGATTAGCTACCGGCGGTGTGCTTGCCGACGGTCTCTCTTTCCGGGATATGCTTTTAGTCAGCATAATCGGATCTATTATCATCACCATCATCGGCACTCTCAATGCTCTTGTTAGCGAGCATACCCATCTTTCTACTTCTTTTACCTGCCGCCGCTCCTTTGGTATAAAGGGTGCCAAGATCATCGGCATTATTCTCTGCATCTCCAACTTTGGTTGGTACGCATTTCAGGCAGACCTGTTCGGTACAACGATTGCTTCTGTCATCAAGCACGTTAACGGAAGCTCTGTCAATTCTGTGATTTTTACAATTATCGGCGGTATCACCATGTCGCTGACCGCCATTTTCGGATTTAAGGCGATCAAGCTTCTCAGCGAAGTGGGCTTGCCGCTGCTTGCGGTTCTCTGCGTCATTGCCGTTTGGAAAACAAGCTCCATGATTTCTTTCAGCGACATCTGGAACGCCGGGCCGGTCAGCACGCCGATCACCATTCCCATGGGCGTCGCCGCCGTCGTCGGTTCCTTTGCCGTAGGTGTTACAATGGTAGGTGACTTCAGCCGCTTCTCCAAGTCCAAGCGGGACTGCATGATCGGCGTAAGCATCGGTCATTGCTGGGGATACATTCCCATCTTGATGTGCGGCGCATTCTTCAACTACGCTTTCCACAACTGGAATATCGTGGAGATTATGATTCTGTCCCTCGGCTTGGGCCTGTTCGGCGCTCTTGTGTTGATCATCGGTCAGTGGACCACGAACGACAACAATCTGTACACCAGCGTACTGGGTCTTATGAATACTCTGGACGGTATCAGCAAAGTCCCCCGCATGCGCCTGACCCTCATTGTCGGTTTGATCAGCACTGCAATTGCTGCAGTTGGCTTGTATAAATACTTTGTGACTTTCCTCTCCTTGTTAGGCGTGTTCATTACCCCGATCGGCGGTATCCTGATCGCTGACTTCTATATCTGCAACCGGAAAAACTATGACGGCGGCGACGTTCCTCAGGGCATCAAGTGGGACGCCATTGTGTCGTGGGCTGTGGCTTCGTTTGTCGGCGTTACCATGACGGCTCGCCCCGTGGGGCTTGGTTGGTTTGTCGCGGTGGGTGATGTGATCCCCGTTCCCCTGATCTGCATTGCAGTCGCTATGGTGCTGTACGTTGTAAGCCAGAAGCTCCAGAACCGGAAGCTCCAGAATAAGGCTGGTGCAGTTTAATGGACAGCATGCAGCGCGTTCTTTCTTACTTCCGTGAAATCTGCAGCATTCCCCGGCGCTCCGGCGATGAATCAAACGTAGCGCAGTATTTAATCGAAACAGGAAAGCGCCTCGGTTTGGGAGTTGATCAGGACAGCTGCGGAAACGTGGTTCTTCGTAAGACGATTTCCCAAGCAACGCCGCCTACAATTCTCCAGGCTCATATGGATATGGTATGGGAATCGACGGGAACTCCTTATCAAAAGGGCGTATCATTGCGCGAAACCGATGAATGTCTCCACGCAGTCGGTTCGACCTTAGGCGCAGATAACGGAATCGGAATGGCTCTGATTCTCGCACTGATGGAAGACGACACGGTACAGAATATCGAGGGCCTTTTTACAGTAGACGAAGAAACCGGTATGACCGGTGCCAAAGAATTGGACGCATCTCTTGTTTCCGGTACGCGGCTGATCAATTTGGACAGTGAAACAGAAGGGACATTCACCATCAGCGCCGCAGGCGGTCTCAACATCATTTTGAATGCCTCCGTTGAATGTCATAAGCAGTCGCGGTTTCATAACCCCAAGGTCCTCAAGCTCTCTGTATCCGGCCTAAAGGGCGGCCATTCCGGTCTTGATATTGGAACCCCGCATCTCAATGCCATTCAGATTTTGGTTCGCTGGCTTCGCAGCTGCCCCGCTTCAAACTGGGAATTGCTCGAACTGCGTGGCGGTACACGTTCCAACGCGATTCCGGTTTGCGCAGAAGCCCTCATTCAGGTCGGAGATACATCTTCAGAAGAAGAATGGAAGCTTGCCGCCAGTGCAATCAC
>DXUR01000026.1 GCA_019417795.1 Clostridiales bacterium
CGCATCAGCGAGCTGAACGCAGAGTATGCGATGCTTCTGGAACGAAAGAAAAGCTCCTATGCAGAGTACCGCAAAACAAAATCAGAAATGCAGGATTGGCTTGTGGCACAGAAAATCGTGCAGGAAATCCTGAAAGAGGACGAACAGAAGAAAGAGCAGCTGCATGAGCAAGAAGTGCGGCAGGAAGAAGAAAATAGACAAAGCAGTCGATGATGGAAAGTCCGGTGCAGTGTGGGTGTAATGCTCATGCTGCACCGGGCTTTTTTTCTTTGGCAGGAACTGCCGTTAAAGCATCCGGAACGGATGCGCAGCCCGATGCCGCAGGCAGCGTTCTAAGGGGATTGGGGAGTTTCCCCAACAAGCAGAAAATCGCTTTCGTGTCACGAAAGCCCTGCTTGCAGAAGAGTGGGTTCTAAAAAAATCGTTCAAAATTTGGAAGAACTTTCGATTGATTTTGTTCGTTTCTTGGAGTAGAATATAAATGAGAAATTTTAACTTGCTGCGAGTGACTTTAGACATCGAAAAAGAGGTTCCGTATGGATTTCATGACGATTAAGCAGGCTTCTGAAAAATGGGGAATCTGCACAAGGAGAGTACAGACATTATGCACGGAAGGGCGAATTGATGGTGCCGAGCGTTTAGGCCATCAGTGGGTCATTCCTATTAACGCCGAAAAGCCGAAGGATGCCAGAATCAAAAGCGGCAGATACATTAAAACAAAATCCGGAAATGGAGAGAACGAAGATGGAAAGAAAACCGTATAGTGCCGGAGCAGTGAAATTTTCGTTCTGGTTCATGGAATTTCGGAAAACCGTGCAGCTTTTGAGCGAGGGTAAGAGCTTTGCAGACATTAAAAAGTTGAATGAAGAGACAAACATCTATGGCGCACCGACAAAACTACGAGCGCAGCAGATTTATTCTACCGTAACAGCCCGTATCAAGACATTAGATGAAAGCTTTTACCCAATCTTTCTGAGCAGTGATCTTGCTACACAAAAATTATTTGTGCTGACTGCGGCTCTTTTGCATGACACGCTGTTCTTTGATTTTGTGTATGAAGTAGTGCGGGAAAAAATGATTCTTGGTTCCGATGAGCTGACGGATGCAGATATCCGGATATTTTTCAAAAATAAACAGGAACAGAGTGAGAAAGTGGCTTCTCTTCAAGACTATACGCTGCGCCGTCTCGGTTCCTGCTATAAGACACAGCTTTATGAAGCAGGACTTTTAGAAAGCAACCGGGCAAACAGCACAAGAAAAATACTGAAGCCAATTCTTGATATTGCATTTGAGCATTGGCTTTATGACCATGACCTTGGCATCATGGTAAAAACACTGACGGGGGTAAGATGAAATGGATTTAAGCCAAAGACTGGACGAGATGGAGCTTGCAATCCATAAGCCGTCTTTCCGAAAAGGAACAGGCCGCGCAAATGAGGTCAACTATTGGGTGTTTGATTATCCACCGGAAAAGGAACTGGAAGTTCGGGAGCGCGTAGAGTATCTGAAAAATAAGAACGACCGGGGCGATGATGATTTTGAGCTTGTGGTCTTTGACCTGTATGATATCATCATTGACTTTTTGGAAAAGAAAAACTTCATGGAAAAGTGCTATGACTTTGAAAAAAAGCGCGGAATCGAGCGTATCGTCAAGGCAGTGACCAACTCCATGAAGGTGAATGACGATGACAGCCTGATCGTGCAATATATCAAAGAACATACGCCGGAGAATGCAGTCGTGTTCCTGACCGGTATCGGCAAGTGCTATCCGATTTTGCGTTCCCACAAGGTGCTTAACAACTTGCACCAGGCGTTTGTGCGCTGCCCGGTCGTGATGTTCTTTCCGGGAACCTATAATGAACAGGAACTGATTCTGTTCAATGAGATTAAAGACGATAACTATTACCGGGCATTCCGACTGGTAAAGTAATGGATGGAGGAAACTGTTATGCAGATCAAGGACATGTTCCGAAAGAAAATTGACCGTGAGATACAGGGCGTTATCATTGTCGGTCAGGGTGAAGAAACAAATGTAGCGCAGGAGCTGGAAGAGTACGTTGTGACCCGTGAGCTTCAGCGTCATTTTGCGGATTTCTTTGCAGCATATAAAAAAGGTATTCAGGGAACCACACCGAAAATGGGTGTCTGGATTTCCGGCTTCTTTGGAAGTGGTAAATCTCATTTCCTGAAAATTCTGTCCTATCTGCTTCAGAATAAACAGGTCGGAGACAAACATGCTATCGACTACTTTATCGAGGATCAGAAGATTACCAATCAGATGGTGCTGGCAGATATGCAGCTGGCAGCAAACACCCCATCGGACGTAATTCTTTTCAACATTGATTCCAAAAGCGATTCGAATGGCAAGGAAAACAAAGATGCCATTGTGAACGTATTCCTGAAGGTATTCAATGAAATGCAGGGCTTCTGCGGTTCTATGCCGCACCTTGCCGACCTGGAGCGCAGGCTTTCCGAGGAAGGCCGTTTTGAAGAGTTTAAGGAAAAGTTTGAAGAAGAGTATGGCGATCCGTGGGAAAGCTCTCGTCAGGACTTCGATTTCATTCAGGATTCCGTTGTCGATGTTCTTTCTGACATGGATTTCATGAGCGAATCGGCTGCCCGTAACTGGTGCGAGAAAGCAACCGAGAGCTACCAGATCAGCATTGAGGATTTCGCCAAGCGTGTAAAGTCCTATATTGAGAAAAAAGGTAACAACCACCATGTGGTTTTCCTTGTAGATGAGATTGGCCAGTACATTGGTGATGATTCCAAACTGATGCTGAACCTTCAGACAGTGACGGAAGAACTGGGCAAGGAATGCATGGGTAAGGCTTGGGTAATCGTAACGAGCCAGCAGGATATCGACTCCATTACCAAGGTGAAGGGGAACGACTTCTCCAAGATTCAGGGACGTTTCGATACACGCCTTTCTCTGTCCTCTGCCAATGTAGACGCTGTTATCAAAAAGCGTATTCTGGATAAGACAGAGACCGCAGCACAGAGCCTGCGTCTGCTCTATGACCAGAAAGCGACCATCATCAAAAATCTGATTGTCTTCAACGACGGTGTGGAGAAAAAACTGTACGCTAACGCAGAAGATTTTGCAGAGGTTTATCCTTTTGTTCCATACCAGTTTAATTTGCTTGCCAGCGTGCTGACCAGCATCCGTACCCACGGTGCATCCGGCAAGCACCTGTCCGAAGGTGAACGTTCCATGCTGGCTCTGTTCAAAGAGTCTGCTATGCAGCTGATGGACGATGAGATGGGGGCAATCGTGCCGTTCTATCGGTTCTATGATGCATTGGAGAACTTCCTTGACCACAGCCACAGCAGCGTGATCATCCGCGCTTATGACAACAGTTATATCAACCCGGAAAAGAAGGAAAAAGATGTCTTTGCCATCAATGTGCTGAAGACCCTTTTCCTGATTAAATATGTTTTGGAGATCGAAGCCAACGTGGACAACATCGTCAGCCTGATGATTACCAGCATTGACGATGATCGTATTTCTTTGAAAGCACAGGTGGAGGATGCACTGAAAGTGCTGATGCGCCAGATGCTGATCCAGAAGAATGGCTCCATCTATGTTTTCCTGACCGATGAGGAACAGGAAATCAACAACGAAATCGAAAAAGAAAATGTGGAGATGCCGGAGGTCATCACGAAGATTGCGGAGATGATCTATGAGGACATTTTCTCCAGCAAGAAGTATCAGTACCCAAGCTTCAGTGGACGGTATGCGTTCTCCTTCAATCAGACAGTGGATGACCGCCCCTATAAGGCAAACCAGAATTACGATATCGGCCTCCGTGTGCTGACCCCGTGGTATGAGGGCGGCACCGATGATGGTACGCTGCGCCTGCTCTCTGGCCAGGGCAAGGAAGTTCTTGTGGTTCTGCCGAATGATGATGCGTTCCTGACGGAAATGCGGGCATACTTGAAAATTGAGCGGTTCCTGCGCAAGAACACTTCTGTGCAGCTTGCCAAGTATGAGACCATTAAGGAAGCAAAGCGCGTAGAGATGCGGGAACGCAACGGTAACGCCAAGCTTTACCTGACGGAAGCTCTGAAAGAGGCTACCATCTATGTCAATGGTGATGTGCTACACACCTCCGGCAAGGAAGTGACCAGCCGCATCAACGAGGCAATCGGAAGATTGGTGCAGACGGTTTACCACAAGCTGTCCTACATCGACGTAGCGATGGGCGAAGCAGACATCCGGAAGATGTTCAAGACCAGCAACCAGCTGTCGCTGGCACTGGGAGATACCGGAGAATCCAATGTTCACGCACTGGATGATGTGCTGCAATTCGTGGCGGGCAACTCCCGGATGCACATGAAAACTTCTATGAAAACCATCAAGGATCGCTTTATGAAAGCACCCTATGGCTTTGTGGAAGATGACATCCATTGGCTGGTGGCACGTCTCTTTAAGCGTGGAGACCTGTCCTTTACGGTCAACGGTGAGAGTGTCAATCTGAACAACCGTTCCGAAGAAGAAATCATCGGCTATATCACGAAGAAGCAGTTCGTGGATAAGCTGCTGACGGAAGTGCGCGTCCGTGTGCCGGAAAACCAGAAAAAGGCCGTCCGCACCGTGATGAAAGAGCTGTTCAAGGTGGCGCCGCCTGCCGATGACGAAGATACCATCATGAAGAACTTCCAGCATTACTGCGAGAATCGGATCACCGAGATTGAGCGGCTGGAACCGAAATATGAGAATTATGCCTATCCGGGAAAAGAACTTCTGGAAAAGGGTAAGAAGCGGCTTTCCGCACTGGTGCAGATTCAGGCACCGCTGGAATTCTTTAAGACCGTATTTGACGAGCAGGATGATCTGATGGATTTTGGCGAAGACTATGAGCCTATCCGTGATTTCTTTGGCAGTGAACAGCTGACTATCTTCACCCGTGCGCTGGATATGCTGAATATCTACGAGGACAGCAAGACCTACATCGTGGATGCAGAACTGGAAGACGTGGTGGCTAAGATGCGTACCATCGTCCGGATGGCGAAGCCCTACAAGGAAATTCCGAAGCTGCCGGAGCTGCGCGAGAAGTTTATGAACTGCTATATGCGCATTCTGGAAGAGCAGGCAGAGCCGGTCAAGGATTCCATCAATCAGGATCGGAACCGCGTCTTTGAAGTGCTGAACACCAAGCCTTATAAGGATGCAAGGTTTAATCGTTATCTGGAATTGTTTAAGGAGATCATGGACGGTGCAGAGCACTGCAACAATGTTTCCACTTTGCGCAGTTATGCAGATAAGGCGGAGGCACTGAAGCTGCGCCTGCTCAATGAGATGAACGCAGAGGACATTCGCCTTGCAAAGGAAGCAGCGGCAAAGGCCGAGGCAGAGCGCAAGCGTCAGGAAGAAGAGGCGAAGAAGCGCGGCGAGGCCGTGAAACCGGAAGAAAAGGTCGCAGAACCGCAGCCGGTATATAAGGTGCGCACCACGAAGAATGTCTCCATTAAGACAGTTGCCAAGACTGCATCGTGGCGGCTGGAGAGCAAGGACGACATTGATAAATACCTTGCCGCATTGCGTGAAAACCTGCTGAAAGAGATGGACGAAGATACAATCGTCAACATTGAACTATAAATGACAGGAGGATTGGCTCCATGAACAAGACAGCCATAAAGAATTTTGCGATCTGGGCGCGGAATAAGCTGATTGCAGATGTCAGCTATGATGCCCGCCTGATCGGTATTACGGAGGACGGCATTGCCAAGCCGTTGCCGCAGAGCTTCGGCGGCACTCAGTTCTTCGATATCGGCACCGCAGAACCGTATTCGATTTCCGGCGAGGCCGTGCGGCAGCGTGACAAGCTGATAGAAGTCATCCAGCAGAAGGAAAAAGATACCGACTACAAAACCGCATATCAGTATGTGATTGAGGAGGTTGCCTATACATGGTTTAACCGCCTGATCGCCATCCGTTTCATGGAGGTCAATGACTATCTGCCTTCCCATATCCGAGTGCTCTCTTCCGAGAGCGGAAAGCTGGAGCCGGATCTGGTTACAACACCGTTTGACGCAGAGCTGCCCTTTACTGCGGAGGAAGAGGCACAGATTTTCCAGCTGAAGCAGGACAACAAGCTGGACGAGGTGTTCCGCATCCTGTTCCTGAAGCAGTGCAATGCCCTGAACGAGATTCTGCCTGCTCTGTTTGAAAAAACAAAGAACTACACCGAGCTGCTGCTCAGCCTGTCCGTCATTGACCAGGATGGCGTGGTCTATCATCTGATCCACGACATCCCGGAGGATGACTTCAATATCGAGCGCGGCGGTCAGGTGGAGATCATCGGCTGGCTGTACCAGTATTACAATACCGAGCCGAAGGCCGCTGCATTTGCCAAGAACGGTAAGATCACCAAAGAGGAAATCCCTGCCGTGACCCAGCTTTTTACCCCGGACTGGATCGTCCGTTACATGGTGGAGAACAGTCTTGGCCGTCTGTGGGTGGAAGGACACCCGGAATGTGGCCTGAAAGAAAACTGGAAATACTATCTGGAGGAAGCACAACAGGAGCCGGAGGTGCAGGCAAAGCTGGCTGAAATTCGCAAAGAGTATGCCGCCCTGAATCCGGAAGACATCAAGCTCATCGACCCCTGCATGGGTTCCGGCCATATCCTCGTATACGCTTTTGATGTGCTGATGCAGATTTACGAGAGTGCCGGTTACAGCCAGCGCGATGCTGCAAAAAGCATTCTGGAGAACAACATCTACGGTCTGGACATTGATGACCGTGCCTATCAGCTGGCGTACTTTGCTGTGATGATGAAAGCACGTCAGTACAACCGCCGTATCTTGAACGGTGAAAACAGCTGCCATGTCTATGCCATTCAGGAGAGCAATAGCGTCAACCGTGCGCACTTGAAGTATTTCGGCGCAGGGATGGACGATATTGAGAAGAATGCTGCTAAGATGCAGCTGGAAGGTCTGCTGGACACCCTGACCGATGCCAAGGAGTACGGCTCTATCCTCAATGTGGAGAGCTATAACTGGGATTTGCTGCGCCGGTTTGTGGCAGCGGAGGATACTGCAGGGCAGATCAGCATGGACAGTGTGGGCGTGGAAGACACTGCTGAACAGCTGAATCGGCTCATTGATATCGGCGAGACCATGGCGCGGAAATATTGGGTTACCTGCACGAATCCGCCCTATGCCGGAACCAGCAACCTGAGTGCAAATGTCAACAACTTTGTCAAGAAGAACTATCCGGACAGCAAAGCTGACCTGTTTGCTGTGTTTATTGAACGCTGCCGTCAGATGACTGTAAACAACGGTTTTCAGGCAATGATTACACAGCACGCTTGGATGTTCCTGTCCAGCTTTGAAAAGCTGCGTGAAAAGATGATGCTGACAGAAACCGTCAACATGGCGCATCTGGGAGCAAGAGCCTTTGAGGAAATTGGTGGCGAGGTGGTGCAGACCACCGCCTTTGTGCGCTGCGCAAACCATGTAGAGGGTTATAAGGGTACTTACTGCCGTCTGATTGAGCCTACTTCTCAGCAGGGAAAAGCGGATATGTTCATTTCTGGTCAAAATCAATACCGCGTTGGACAAATCAGCTTTTCAAAAATTCCGGGTGTGCCAGTTGCATATTGGATTAGTCCGGAGGTGCTAAAACTTTTTGATGAAAGAACTGTTGGAAGTATTGCAGATGCTAAAAGTGGCATGACAACAACAGATAATACGCGCTTCTTGCGTCTGTGGGAAGAAGTTAATTGCCAGAAGATTGGTTTTGGATACGGCAATATTGCTGATACTCAAGATATGAAATACAAGTGGTTTCCATTTTGTAAGGGTGGAGATTTTAGACGTTGGGCAGGCAATGAAAGTTTTGTTGTCAACTGGTTTAATAATGGCGAAGAAATCCGTATTGCAGCAGAGGGGGCAACTGGAGGTAGACTCGTAAATATTGATTGCGCTTTGAGAGAATGCCTTGTATGGACTAAAATTTCAAGTGCCAATATTAGCTTGCGCATGAAGAAACAGGGAATCTTTTTTAGCGATGCTGCGCCGGGTGTCTTTGCAAATCGAGAAACACTTTATTATTTATTGGCATTGTTAAATACCAAGTATGCAAATGAGATTATTAAACTGATCAATCCGACGCTAAATTTTGTTCCCGGAGCGGTGTCAAGCGTTCCTGTTAAGAAAGACGAAAAGAATAAAGGAAAAATTATTGAGATAGCAGAAGGAAATGTACAGTTGTCTGAACAAGATTGGGACTCTTTTGAAACCTCATGGGACTTTAAGAAACACCCGTTACTTCAGAATGTTTCCACGATTTCTGAAGCCTTTAACCAGTGGCAGGCGGAATGTGATGACCGCTTTAACCAGCTGAAAACCAACGAAGAAGAGCTGAACCGCATTTTCATTGACATCTACGGTTTGCAGGATGAACTGACCCCGGAAGTGGAAGATAAAGATGTTACCGTGCGCAAGGCGGATTTGCAGCGGGACATCAAGAGCCTGCTCAGCTATGCGGTGGGTTGTATGTTTGGCCGTTACTCTACCTATAAGGATGGCTTGCTTTTTGCTGGAGAGCCGTATTCCTTGCAGGCATTTGTGGATAAGATGAACGAACGCCCTGGAACGATTTCTGCTGAAGAGTTGGAACGCGCATACCGCAATGAGGGTATTGTGGTGGATGAAATGTTCTTCCCGGATGCTGACAATGTTATCCCTATCACCGATGAGGAATATCTGGACGATGATATCGTATCGCGCCTGTGTGCATGGCTGAAAGCAGTTTACGGTGCCGATACACTGGAAGCAAACCTCGATTACATCGCAAAAGCCCTTGGCAATAAGGGCAGCACCAGCCGGGAGATTATCCGTAACTACTTCCTGAACGATTTCTTCAAGGATCACTGCCAGACCTATTCTGTCACTGGCTCCGGCAAGCGTCCGATCTACTGGCTGTTTGACAGTGGCAAGCAGAACGGCTTTAAGGCACTGGTTTACCTGCACCGCTACACGCCGGATACCATCGGAAACCTGCGTATCGACTACCTGCACAAGATGCAGCGCGTGTACGAATCTGAGATCAACCGGATGCAGGATATGATGGATCACAGCGGGAATGCCCGCGAGGTGGCAGCAGCCTCCAAGCGTAAGGATAAACTTGCCAAGCAGCTGAAGGAATGCCGGGAATACGATGAGAAGATCAGCCATCTGGCACTTTCCCGTATCGAGCTTGACCTCGATGACGGCGTAAAGGTCAACTACCGTAAGCTCCAGACCGCGCAGGACGGCAAGTTCTATGAGGTGCTGGCGGACAGCAAGAACATCATGGTGAAAGAAAAGAAATAAGAGGAACAGGAGGCGTTTGCAATGATTTTGTACCACGGAAGCAATGTTATCGTAGAACAGCCGAAACTTATCCGGCAAAATCGCTATCTGGACTTCGGTTTTGGATTTTACACCACCACTAACCGCGATCAGGCAGTGAACTTCGCTCAAAAGGTCACTGACCGCCGCAAAACAGGAGCCGCTACGCTCAATATTTATTCCGTAGAGGAAGCTGTGGCTTTCAAGGAGTGCAGCTTGCTGCGCTTTGATAGCCCAGATGAAGCATGGTTGGATTTTGTAGCCGAGAACCGTCAGGGAACCTATCAGGGAAAGCAGCATGACCTGATTTATGGTGCTGTGGCAAATGATGATGTGTACCGCACCATTACCCTGTATATGACTGGAGTGTTGGATAAGGAACAGACACTGGCGGCACTCAAGATTCGGAAATTGTTCAACCAGCTGGTGTTTGCAACTGAGAAGTCTCTGCAATACTTGCATTTTGAAGGGAGGAAGCTTGTATGAACGAAGATCAGTTCAGCGCAATGCTTGCAATCATTGTGCCGCCCATCATCGAACAGATTACAAAAAACAGCAATGTGGATGATGAAAAAGCGATTTCCCGCTTTTATCAGTCCAAGCTCTATCAGGAGCTTTCGGATGAAAAATCGAAATTGTGGCACTACAGCCCGATGACGCTGTATACCATGTATCAAGATGAACTTCTGACAGGCTCCTATGATTACCCGGAGGAGGCGTGAGTGATGAGCAAAGAATCCAATTTTTTGATTTATTGCATGGAGCGGTACCGTCATTTCAAAGGGCTTTCTGGTGCAGATGTAGCAAAGACTTTTGAAGAGTATGGCATCTATGGGTATATCACAAAGTATTTTGAATCACTGCACACAATGGGGGACCATTGCATCGTGCAGGATATTGACGATTATATTAGCAGCATCACAGGCAATAAACGGATCAAGGCGTAACTGCCTGTATGATATTCCCCAAAGGGCGGAATCTATCAAGTAAAGGAAATTGATATGGCAGAATTGAACCTGAAACAAATTATAGACCGCCTGAATGCGGAATTTACTGGGGAGACCCGGAAACTGGTTTTCTGGTACGATGACAAGGCAGAATTTGCCGAGGATATGGAGACGGTGGAGCTTCAGAATGCGAAGATCTACCATCTCCAGCCGGATAACCAGTTCTATACAAAGTATTTTCTGGAGCGTGTGGATAAGACCACGAATTATCTGATCTATGCACCGTTTCCTAAACCGGATGTAAGGGACAACCATCTGGAAGACACAATGCTGTATTCCAGACGGTTCTTTGCTGACCGAGCCTCCTTGCTGTCGGTTGACCTGGGTATTGAGGAAAAGTACAAGCCGGTTATTGAGAAGCACATCAAGTTTTTCGCCAACAAAGAGCGCACTCAGCGGTTCTATGATTTGGAAATCGAAAACTTCAATGAAGAAAATATCCTTGTCGGTCTGCTAAGTGCAGTCTGCAAGGCGCGTACCTGCTCTTTTGAGGAAGTCGTGCGCATCGTGTTGACAGATGGCGAGCTGGTGGACAATGCTTTCTTGCAGGAGTTTGAAAAATACGACCTGCTGTCTGCATTCTGGCAGCTCTGTGAGCAGCATTTCGGATACACCGATACAAAACCGAGTTTGGAACGGCTGCTGGTAACATTGTTCGTTACTTATACTGGGCGATATGTGCAGGCAGAGCTTCCGGCAGCATGGAAGAGCTTTGTCTCCTACAAGTCCGGCAATATCATCGCATTTCTCGATAGCCTGATGAACAGCGTCCTGTACCGGGACAAATACGACGCTCTGTCGGCGCACGTTGCCAAAGGGCTGAATGTTCTTTCGGCATTTGCAGGAATGCGAGTGGACGATTTGGTGGAGTGCGACACTTTCCTTGCCGTGGATCAGGTGCTGGTAAAGTGGCTCATTGGCAGACTTGTTTCGGAAGATATCGGTGCAATCGTAAACGGATTTACCATTCCGGAACTCTGTGAAAAACGGGCTAAAATGCACTTTGGCAGAAAGACCGGGAAAACCTATCAGATGCTTTCCAGTGCATACAGCATGGTGAAGGAAGCGGATTACCATGCCGCAGATGGCTTAAAGCCAATCATCGACCGATATCTTGCTGCGGATTACAATATGGATCAGCAGTATCGGAAATTCTACTATTATTACGACCAGCTGGAGAGCACGGAAAGCTTTGAGTCGCTTCGGGAGCTGGTGGAAAATATCTACACGAACGAATATCTGGCTTGTCTGCTCCCAGCATGGAATGCTGGAATCCAGCAGGATGCCGCATTTTCGGCAATTCCGTTGCAGCGGGAGTTTTACAATGTCAACCTGCGCTATACCAAGGAACGCACCGTGGTCATCATTTCGGATGCCATGCGTTACGAGGTCGGACAGGAATTGTTTGCCCGAATGCAGGATGACCCGAAATGCACGGCAAAACTTTCCGTACAACTAAGTGTCCTGCCGTCTTATACAAGGCTCGGTATGGCAGCACTTTTACCGCATAAAACACTGGAGATGACGGATGACTTCCAGGTGCTGGTAGATGGTATCCTTTGCGATAATCTGGCAGGTCGGCAGCAGGTGCTGCAAAGCTATAACCCGGATAGTGTCTGTGTACAGTTCGATGATATCAAAAATTTGAAAGTGGCAGAGCTGCGAGATGTGCTGACAAAACGACAGATTATCTATGTATATCATAATCAGATCGACGCGCGTGGAGACAAGGCAAATACCGAGGATGAGGTATTTCATGCGTGTGAGGAAGCCGTTCAGGAAATTATGGATCTGATTCATAGAATCTCCGTCAGCGGCAACACCTATCATTTTATCGTCACTGCCGATCATGGCTTTATTTACAAACGTGATAAGCTGACAGAAAGTGACAAGATTTCTGGGAAAAGCGCGGAAAAAGCATTTGTTAATCGCAGATTTATTGTGTCCAAGGCGGCACTGGAAGATGACGGCATCGACCATATGAGCATGGGACGCGTTCTGGGGAATGAGGACAGCAAGGTGGTGTCTTATCCTGTCAGCAGCAATGTCTTTAAGGTGGCCGGAGGCGGTGCTAACTATGTGCATGGCGGTTCCTCACCGCAGGAAATGCTGGTACCGGTGCTGGAGTTTAAGATGGAGCGCGGTCACATGGAAACAAAGAATGCAGAGATTGCTCTGGTAAGCATTGTCCATAAGATTACGAACCTGATCACTTCCATGGACTTTATCCAGTCGGATGCAGTCAGCGATACTGTAAAAGCTGCAAAATACCGCATTTTCTTCCTCTCGGAAGACAATGAGAAAATCTCGAACGAAAACAGCTATGTGGCGGACAGTCGCGAGGAAAATGCACAGAAGCGTATCTTCCGGATGCGTTTCACATTCAAGAATAAGAAATACGACAAGGACAAGCAGTATTACCTTGTGGTTTACGACGAAGAAAGCGGTCTGGAGCAGTGGAGGCAGCCTGTCATCATGGACATTGCCTTTGCAGATGACTTTGGATTCGGATTCTGATATAGAGGAGGCAGGAATTCCGTATGGAAATGATGGATATGGCGGCAGATGATACCCGTGAAGAACTGCGCCGGAAGCTGCGCAGCAACTTTGACGGTCGGATCGTCCGCAAAGACCTGACAAAGAAAATAAAAGAAGGAGCAAATGTTCCGGTCTATGTGCTGGAGTTCCTGCTGGGTCAGTATTGTAGTTCAGACGATGAGACAATCATTGAGCAGGGCGTTCAGAATGTAAAACGAATTCTGGCAGATAATTTTGTCCGCCCGGATGAGGCTCAGAAAATTCTCTCACAACTGCGCAAGAACGGGAGCCATACCATTATTGATATGGTGACCGTGCATCTGGACATCAAAAAGGATTGCTTTTTTGCAGAGTTCTCTAACCTTGGTCTCACCAATGTGCCGATTACGGATGATTATCCGGAAAAATATGACCGGCTGCTTTGTGGCGGTATCTGGTGCATCGTGCAGCTGGAATATGAATCTGAGGGAGACAGTAGCTTTGGAATCACGGATATAGATGGACAGCCGATTTCCTCTAAACAGAAAAAGCAGAAGGATATCTCTCCCATTAGCATCCATAAGCTGACTCCGATTCAGATGCCCCATATCGACATTGAAGAAGTTCGAGAGGGACGCAAGGCATTCACACAGAAAGAGTGGATGGATGTTATGCTGCGTTCCTGCGGATATGAGCCGGAACAGTTGAACAATCGGGAAAAGTGGCTGCTGCTTGCGCGTATGCTGCCGTTGGTGGAGAACAACTTCAATCTCTGTGAATTGGGGCCGCGCAGCACAGGCAAGTCCCATATCTATAAAGAAATCAGCCCGAACAGTATCCTGGTATCCGGTGGTCAGACGACCGTTGCAAATTTGTTTTACAACATGGGGCGCAAAACCGTAGGTTTGGTAGGCTTATGGGACTGCGTTGCCTTTGATGAGGTTGCCGGAATCAAGTTTAAGGACAAAGACGGCATTCAAATTATGAAAGACTATATGGCTTCCGGCTCCTTTGCCCGCGGCAAAGAGGAAAAGGCAGCATCGGCTTCTATGGTCTTTGTAGGAAACATCAATCAGAGCGTGGATGTGTTGCTTAAGACTTCCTCTCTGTTTGACCCGTTCCCGCCGGAGATGGGAACGGACACCGCCTTTCTTGACCGTCTGCATTGCTACATTCCAGGCTGGGAGATTCCGAAGTTCCGTCCGGAGCATTTTACCAATGATTACGGCTTTATCACGGATTACTTGGCAGAGTTTATCCGAGAACTGCGGAAAGAACAGTATGGTGATGCGTTGGATAAGTATTTCCGCCTTGGAAAGAACCTGAACCAGCGCGATACGATTGCTGTCCGCAAGATCGTAGGCGGCTATGTGAAATTGCTATATCCGGATGGGGAGTTCACGAAGGAACAGATTGAAGAAATTCTTGTATTTGCGCTGGAAATGCGCCGTCGCGTCAAGGAGCAGCTGAAAAAACTGGGTGGAATGGAATTCTATGATGTGAACTTCAGCTATATTGATCTTGATACCTTTGAAGAAAAATTTGTTTCCGTGCCAGAGCAGGGCGGCGGCAAACTCATTCCTGATGGTATCTGCAATCCTGGACAGGTATATACCGTAAGTCAGGGTAAGTCCGGTATGATCGGTGTATTCCGCCTCGAAAGCCAGATGCTGCCTGGCAACGGAAAATTTGAACGTACTGGCCTTGGCAGCGACCGTGACTGCAAGGAATCCACGAATACGGCGTTCAATTTCCTGAAAGCTAACGGAAATCGCATCAGTGGCAGCATCAGTACTACGATGCGGGATTACATCATCAACTATCAGGATTTGCAGGGCATTGGCATGACCGGAAAGCTGGCATTGCCTACATTGATTGCACTATGCAGCATCGCTCTTGGACGGCCTACAGTCAGTACACTTGCCGTGCTGGGAGAAATCAGCATCAGCGGCACGATTCTGAAAGTGGACGAGCTTGCCAATAGTTTGCAGGTGTGTCTCGATAGCGGAGCAAAGAAAGTGCTGCTTCCGATTACCAGCGCAGCAGACCTTGGCACCGTGCCGCCGGAGCTGGTGGGCAGTTTTAATCTGATTTTCTACAGCAGCGCGGAAGATGCGGTGTTTAAGGCGTTGGGGGTAGAGTAATACTAAAGGTACGGAGGAAATGCGCCAATGGAGAAAAGTTCGCTGGATTACCGTGAAAAATTATATTCTCAAATACAAGAAGAATATGGAAAACTTGTATATACCTATACATGTCATTTTAAGATGGCTGATCGGTTGAGTAAGCGTAATTTTTGGATAAAATGGGGACAGATTGGGTTATCAGCAATATCAACAGGCGGTTTTTTGGGAGTGCTCATTTCAAATGAACAGATACTGTTATGGGCTGGTGGACTATGTTCAACAGCACTTCTTGCACTAACAAGCTATCTGAAGGATAAGGACATTTCCACTGAAAAAACCGATCATATTAAGACTGCAAATAAGCTGTGGAAGGTAAGAGAAAAATATCTGTCACTTTTGACAGACTTTGACGAAATTAGTATTGAAGAAATAGTGCGCAAAAGAGATGAACTGTTGGATGAAAGTTCGGAAATTTACTGTGCTGCACCTTTAACTGATGGGAAAAGTTATGCTGCCGCCCAAGCTGCGCTTAAAACAAATGAAGAGCAATTCTTTACGCAGGAGGAATTAAACAAGATGCTTCCGGCGCATTTGAGAAAAAAATGAGTAAATGGGGGATGAATACATTGAGTTTGTATGTTCAAAGAAATGAAGAAGTAATATCAGCTGACAGCCGTTCTCTTATTTCAAAAAGATATTGCACTGTAACATCAGCAATGAACCGTGAGTTTTGGAATATAACAAGCGATAGACAAAATAGTATATATGTTGGCTCCTATGGAAGGGGAACTGCGATAGATACAAGTGATATTGATATTTTGATGTCCTTGCCGGAATCATATTACAACCAGTTCAACTCTGTTTATGGGAATGGTCAATCTCGTCTTCTGCAAGTAGTTAGACAGGCTATTCTTGTTCGGTATCCAAGAAGTGAAGTAAGAGCAGATGGACAGGTTGTGAAGATCAATTTTTCAGATGGAATGTTCTTTGAAATTCTGCCGGCATTCAAAAATTGGGATGGCTCATACAGATATCCAGATACAAATATGGGTGGGAATTGGCGTTCAACTAATCCAAAAGCAGAACAGGATGCCATGAAAAACAAAAATATAAGCAGTAATGGACTGCTTTTTGACACTTGCAAGCATCTACGATATGTGCGAGATAACTATTTTAGAAGCTACCATTTGTCAGGAATAGTTATTGACAGCTTCGTTTATCAAGCAATAGGAAATTGGAGATGGCTTTCCTCTGGAGAAAGTTCAACTTCAGCAGCAGGTACATACGAGAAGATTCTTTTAGATTATTATAATCAGCATTTTATGTGGGGAGCGATGCCTCTTAGCGCACCAGGAAGCAATCAACAGGTGTCTACGGATAACAGCAGAGATTGCCTGGGTAAAGTTCTTAGATATATTGCTGGTTAAATACAGCAAGGGATAATGACAATAATTAGTAGGAAGGAGGAATTGTTATGACTGATACTCGAAAGAAAGCCTCTATGTCGCAGGTGCTGGCAGATATAAAGCCTTACATAACGAAGAAGTTCATGGCGGCACCGTGTATAAATAATGTTTTGAAATCAGGGATGAGGTAGAAAGGAAAGTTCCATGACAAAA
>DXUR01000260.1 GCA_019417795.1 Clostridiales bacterium
GGCAACGATTCCATGGACACCTGCAACAAGATCAGCAAGTATATGCAGCGGGTGGGCTACCCCTGCAACATCATCGGCGTGCCCAAGACCATCGACAACGACCTGTTCGGCACCGACCACTGCCCCGGCTTCGCCTCCGCCGCCAAGTACATCGCCACCTCCTGCATGGAGGTCTATCAGGACGCCCGCGTCTATGACACCGGCATGGTCTGCATCATGGAGATCATGGGCCGTCACGCCGGCTGGCTGGCTGGCGCTGCTGCTCTGGCTACCGCTTACGGCGCAGGTCCCGACCTGGTGTACCTCCCCGAGGTGGACTTCGACATGGACAAGTTCCTGGCCGACGTGGACCGCATCTATAAGGAAAAGGGCAACTGCATGGTGGCCGTTTCCGAGGGCATCCACTATGCCGACGGCACCTTCGTGTCTGAGGCAAAGACCTCTGCCACCGACGGCTTCGGCCACGCTCAGCTGGGCGGTCTGGCTGCTCACCTGGCCTCTGTGGTCAAGGAAAAGACCGGTGCCAAGGTCCGCGGCATCGAGCTGAGCCTGCTGCAGCGCTGCGGCGCACATCTGGCCTCCGAGACCGACATTGAGGAGTCCGTCATGAGCGGCAAGGCCGCCGCGGAGAACGCCGTGGCCGGCATCACCGATAAGATGGTCGGCTTCCAGTGCACCCGTGACAACGGCAAGTACGTCTGCAAGACGGAGCTGCTGAACCTCACCGACGTGGCCAACACGGAGAAGAAGGTTCCTCTGGAGTGGATCAACAAGGAGCACAACGGCGTGGAGCAGCCCTTCATCGACTACGTGCTGCCCCTGATCCAGGGCGAGACCAACCTGCCCAAGGTGGATTCCCTGCCCCGCTTTGCCAAGCTGAAGAAGGTTCTGGTAAAGTAAGTCTCCCCTTTAGAATTGTAAAACGCAGCCGCCTGATGGAGTATCCATCAGGCGGCTGATTTGTTGCTTTACTGCTTTCTTTTCATTTTTCCGATTTACTGGTTTCTCTTATAGATGGCCCACAGGCCCTTCATCAGCAGCGTTTTATCGTAAAGGATCTTATTCCGGCAGAATTTCACGATAAAGGGCGCGCTGCCGCCGGTGGCCACGATGTGCAGCTCCTTTCCGGGAAATTCCCCCCGGATGCGGTCGATGATACCGTCCAGCATGGCGGCAGTGCCGTATACGATACCGGAGCGCATACAATCCTCCGTGCTTTTGCCGATCAGGTTTTTCGGGGCCTGAAGGGAAATGGCCGGGAGCTGGGCCGCCCGCCGGGAGAGGGCCTCCAGAGAGACGTTGACCCCCGGCAGCAGAAGGCCGCCCTCATAGGTCCGTCCCTCGGAAATGACACCGATGGTAGTGGCGGTACCCATGTCGATGGTGATAATGGGCGCGGTGAACTGTTCCAGCGCCGACACAGCGTCCGCCACAATGTCCGCCCCCACCTGACTTTGGACCGCCAGGCGGATATTCAGTCCCGTTTTCACGCCGGGGCCCACCACCACAGGCGGCTTGCCCAGCAGACGGGTCAGCGCTTTCTCCATCATAAAGTTCAGCGGCGGCACCACGCTGCACAGAATGGAATCCGTCACATCCTCATAGCGGAAATGGTAAAGCTGAAACAGGTTCATCAGATCCACGCAGATCTGATCCGCCGTCTTTCGGTAGTCCGTATCCAAGGATGCCAAAAAGCGCAGCTCCCCATCCAGCCCAAACAGGCCGGTGGAAATGGTGGAATTGCCAATATCGACCGCCAGCAGCATACAGCGCCGCCTCCCCTCGTATAACAAATGGTTTTCTCCATCATACCACGGCACGAATTCTCTTGCAAGTGGCACGGGCCTTGATTATAATGGCATCGAGCCGTCATTCTATGCGTCAGGAGGGACTTTTATGGAGCTGACCCGGTACGTTTCCCCGCTGGGAACTATATTTTTAGCCGCTGACAACGGCGCGCTGGCCGGTCTGTGGCTGGAAGGGCAGAAATATTTTGCCGCCACGCTGGACGAAGCCGCCGTGGAACGGGACGATCTGCCCGTGTTCCGTCAGGCCGCCGCGTGGCTGGACGCCTATTTTGCCAAGCAGCCTCTTCCGGATCTGCCGCCGCTGGCTCCCAGAGGCAGCGATTTCCGTCAGGCGGTGTGGCGGCTGCTGTTGGAGATCCCCTACGGTCAGGTAACTACCTACGGCGCGCTGGCCCAGATTCTCCGGGACCGGGGAATTTCCGCTGCTGCCCAGGCTGTAGGCGGCGCGGTGGGGCACAACCCCATTTCTATCCTCATCCCCTGTCACCGGGTAGTAGGAGCGGACGGCAGTCTCACTGGCTACGCCGGAGGCGTGGAGAAAAAGCGCTTTCTGCTGGCATTGGAGGGCGTGGATATGACAAATCTCTACATGCCCAAGCGGGGCACGGCCCTGTGACCGTTCCGGCGTTCTTTAATATTTGCAGACAAATGCCCCCGGCGGGAATATTCCCGCCGGGGCATTTTTATTTACCTTTACAGGATAATGCAGATTAACCCGCCGCTGCCCTCGTTGATGATGCGGGTCAGCGTCTCCTGCAGCTTTTTCCGGGCATCCTCAGGCATACGCTTCAGTTTGGTTTGCAGATCGTCGCTGACCACCTCGTGAAAGCTGCGTCCGAAAATGTTGGACTGCCAGATCTTACTGGTGTCCCCTTCAAACTCCTGAAGCAGATAATTCACCATGTCCTCAGACTGCTTCTCATTACCCACGATGGGACTGACCGCCGTCTCAATATCCGCCCGGATCATGTGGATACTGGGGGCGCTGGCCTTCAGGCGGACACCGTACCGCCCTCCCTGCTTCATGATCTCCGGTTCCTCCAGCTTCAATTCGTCGATTCCCGGCACCACGATGCCATAGCCCGTTTCCCGGACATCCCGCAGCGCCCCGGCCACCTTGTCATATTCCGTCTTGACGCCGGCCAGCTTTGTCAGCAGGCTCATGAGGTCGCCGTCATCCCCCACATCAAAGCCGGACTGCTCCGAGAGCGTCCGGTAGAACATCTCCCGGGGCAGGCTCACCCGTGCGGCGGCTACGCCGGTGCCAAGGTCGATGGCGGTGATAAGCGCCTCGCTGATGTTCTCGTTTTCTCCCAGTTTCTTCACTGCACCGTCGATCTCCCGGATGTGGTGCAGCTCCGCCATACTCTGCCGGATGGCGTCATAGATTCCCGCCTTTACCGGATGCTCTCCCGGCAAAGCGTCCACCCAAGGCGGCAGGTAAATGTCCAGCTCCCGCATGGGGAACTCATACAGCACCGCCTTCAGGATCTCCCCTACATCTTCCTCCTCCAGCCGCAAACAGTTCACCGGCACGCACTTCACCTGATACCGGCTGGCGATGTCCCCGGCCAAGGCCAGAGTCCGGTCCGATTTGGGGTCCTCGCTGTTCAGCAGGACGATAAACGGCTTTCCCAGCTCCTGCAATTCCCGGATCACCCGCTCCTCCGGTTCCAGATAATCCTCTCTGGGAATGTCGGAAATGCTGCCGTCTGTGGTGATGACGATGCCAATGGTGGAATGCTCCGCGATGACCTTCCGGGTGCCGATCTCCGCCGCCTCTGTCATGGGGATGGGATGATCGTACCACGGCGTTGTGACCATCCGGGGCTGATCATCCTCCGTCTGGCCCAAGGCCCCCCGGACCATGTAGCCCACACAGTCGATGAGCCGGACGGAAAAGGCCGCGCCTCCCTCCAACTGGATCTGGGCCGCCTCCTCCGGCACGAACTTCGGCTCCGCCGTCATCACCGTGCGGCCGGAGCCGCTCTGGGGCAGCTCGTCTCTGGCCCGCTCCCGGCGGTACACATTGTCAATATTGGGAATGATCTGTGTCTCCATGAACCGCTTGATAAAGGTGGATTTCCCTGTCCGCACCGGCCCTACCACACCGATATAGATGTCGCCCGCGGTGCGGGTGGCAATATTCTGATAGATCGAGGTATTCATAGCATCCCGTCCTTTTTCCGCTTTTATAGTCCATTTCTATGAGACAGCCCGGAAAAGTATGACAGCCCGTCTGCCTTTGTTCATTCCCACCAAATCACCCGCCGCACGTTCGGCGCATTTTGTCGTTTTCACTTCTTTACATTACCAATTTATCATGGTAAACTACTACCATAATAAATCAATCGCTCGAACAATTCTTCAGGAGGAATGGAACATGAAAAAGTTGACTGCATTTGTACTCTCTGCTATGATGGTTCTGTCTCTGGCTGCCTGCGGTGCCAAGACCGAGACCCCCGCTGATACCAGCACCCCCGCCGCCGATGCGACCAAGCCTGCTGAAGTCGCCAAGCTGACCTACGCAGTGGAAGCCGGTTCCGCCGGTGAGGAAGTGGCACTGGCCAACGGCTACAACGTTGTATCCGTAGACTCTCAGGCCAAGGCACTGATGGAAGTGCAGGCCGGCACCGCCGATGCCGCTATCATCGACTCCCTCATGGCCGGCGCCATGGTGGGTGAAGGCACCAGCTATCCCAATCTGACCATCACCGATCAGAAGCTCACTGAGGAGCTGTACGGCGTCGGCTGCCGCAAGGGCAGCGATTTGGCCTCCTTCATCAACTCCGTGATGGCTGACGCTTACGCCGACGGCGTTCTGGAAGCAACCGCTGAGACCTACGGCGTACAGGCCGCTCTGGTGGAGCAGCCCGCATCCGAGTTCACCGCTTCCGAATCCGACAGCGACGTGCAGTACATCAAGGACAAGGGCACGCTGGTCATCGGCATCACCGAGTTTGAGCCCATGGACTATCAGGACGCCGACGGCAACTGGATCGGCTTCGACGCCGACATGGCCAAGCTGGTAGCGGAAAAGCTGGGCGTGGAGCCTGTGTTTACCGTGATCAACTGGGACAACAAGGTCTTCGAGCTGAACGGCAAGGGCATCGATGTGGTCTGGAACGGCATGACCATCACCACCGCCGCTCAGGAATCC
>DXUR01000261.1 GCA_019417795.1 Clostridiales bacterium
CAGCCACCACATCAACGATAGAAAAATACCATTCCTCTTTTTCCTCGTCCCACGCCGTGCGGATGCGTTGGTTTTCAAAAAACTGGATCTTATCATTTGGCTCCATATATGCATTCTCCTTATTTAATCATCCTTCATATGTCCGCTCTCTAACGGCACCATATAGGTGCACTTCTTTTCTTCGTTAAGATAGTTGGTGCAGCCATAGAATATGTCACCATTCTTCGGATTCTTTTTGACGATCAAATAACCATCTGTACATTTAGGACATTTCAAAATGTCATGCATGTGCGTCCTGTCATTGGTCATGAAGTCGCAAAGCTCTGCCTCGTTTGTGCATATCCAGAGATTCAGGCCATAGTTTTTATTAAACTCGTACTTTAGAGGAAAACCGCATACGGGGCAACGCAAGTTAAACAGATCCACTACTTGCATATTGAGCTCATCATCATGTGGAATATTGAAATCCTTAATGAGTTCTACAAGAAATCTGGATGGTTTCGTTTTTGGTGCTGCGATATATACCCTGTTTTTTGTCCGTGTCATCGCCACATAAAACAATCGCCGCTCTTCTGCAAAGGGCATACTATTGTCCTCATATGTAACGAGCTTAATAATAGGATCATCTTCGATCTGGCACGGGAACCCGAATTTCCCTTCGAACATATTGATCAGAATTACGTTGTCATACCCAAGGCCCTTGGAACTATGCGCTGTCATAAAGGTGATCTTTGCATTTGGGTATTTTTCACTCCTGATCGCACCGCCCGGCAATTCGCTGAACCGATTCGTTCGGTACAGCTTGTACATGTCATAATTGTATCGTCCAATCAACAAAATCGAACTCTGCTCGCCGTACTCAGATAGGATCTCACCAATGATATGCTCGATGGTATCTGCAAGTCGCTCCATTGGTTTGATACTATCATCGAAAACTTCAAGAACAATCGGGTTCTCAAGATGCTTTGGAGAAATCAACTGCTTTCGGATTTGCGAAGTATTTCTTTGTACAAAGCCTCCAGCAATATCGATAAGTTCCTGAGAATTACGGTAGGTATGAGTAATCTTCAACTCCGTTCCAGCCCCCATAAGCTCCAGGAAACGAGTAAATAGCGTTATATCAGAGCCAGAAAAAGCATATATCGACTGCCAGTCATCACCGACCGCAACAACCTTCGCCTGTGTAATTTGAGATAGTCTTTTCGTTAGATTGAATCTCTGACGAGCAATGTCTTGGAACTCATCAATGATGATGTACTTGTAAGGGAGCGTGACATTCTGCCGCTCAATCTCCTGCAAATAGAAGTGTGCATCATTTATCATGTCTGCAAAGTCTATCTGATTGCGTTGTTTCAGCACGGATTGATAGTGGTAATACACCTGCTCGGCAATATCCAGAAACAGAAGCGTTCTCGGATTGTCTGTTCTTTCTCGCAAAATAGCGAAGCCGCCATCGTCATAACCGGTTGTTTTGTATTGCTCAATAAACTTCATCATAAAGATGATCAGCTTATAAATATACTTATCTTTCCCGGTTTCTACAATCTTCTTATAGACTTCTTCCAAATTACGGGGCTTTAGAATAAAGCCCTCATTTTCAAGCACTTCTTTCAGATGGTCCAGAAGAGGACGCCGATCCGTATAGAAGGACCATGTTTCCAGTAATGTAGTTTTATTGGTCTTATGAATACGGCGCTTATCACTAATGGCGCGAAGATAACGTTGCCGCTGCTGCGGAGTAAACAGGCTGTTGTAGCCGCTCTCGCTGAGTGCATAGTGCTCCAGCCAAACGCTGTGCTCCCCCTGTGAAATATAGAAATCAGGTGTGTATTTTTTGTTACGAGAAGGTGATCCAAAGGGATACACTCTTTCATACTCATAATCCAGTCCGTTCAGATACAGGAAATTTGCAATTTGTACTTCCTGCATGGAACGCAGATATTCTCCCGATATGGTCCGAGTCTTTTTCGTGCGCTGCTGTTCGACTTTTTTGATGTATTCGCCCAGCCCGCTTTTTAGTGTTTCAAAGTCCTGCGCCGCTTTGTAGAGGTGGTATTGATTCAAATCCGTAAATTTGAAAACATCCTCGGACAGATCAAAGTAATACCCCAAGAACAAAACCAGGTTACGCATGAGCTGCTTATTGTGAAAAATCGACTTTTCCAGCATATCAAAAATAATCTGCTGGGAAGAAAGATTGATCTCAGGCGGTTCTGCAGAAAACTGCTTTACAATATCATACGCAAAAGCATGGAAGGTACAGATCTTTGCCGGAATGCCAAGTCCCTTATTGATACGATCACGCAGTTCTCCAATCGCCTTGTTCGTATAGGAGATCACAATGATCTCTCCCGGATCTATATTCTTTTTCTCAACCAGATACTTGACCTTTGCAGCCATCGTCGTGGTTTTTCCCGCACCTGCACCAGCTACCAACAGGCAGTAGTCATCATCGGTAATTACTGCACGGCGCTGTTCTTCGTCCAGTTGAATATTGGGGTCGATCTGTTTTAGGATATTGTCAAAATAGTCTTTATCCCTCTCCAGTGCACGGTCCACATATGTTGTGTTATGCGCTGTAATATCTCTATCCAAAGATTGCATCTGACGCAAAAAGCGGCGCAGCAAATCGATATCAACTCGTATCGCCGCAGCGTTATTGCAGACATATTGAAAAATAAGCTTATTGGTTAGGCTCTCGTTGTATTTTCCATATGTATCCCGCAGCCTCTGCGCATCTCTGTGCGAAATATAGTGTTCTGCTGAAAACAACTGGGCGTGGTCTCGTTCGAAAGAAATCAGGACGTTTTGCAGATTTTTGTAATCCAGTCCCGCTTCTTTCATGTGCGGAGTATTCTTACTCAAAGAGGAAAAGTATGATGCTGGCAGCCCGCAGTGAGGGCATTTTTCAGCTCTGTCGGAAATTGAATTTCCACACTCCGGGCAACGAATTAAGGCCATATCTGTGTCCTCCTTGTGGCATCGCAAAGTAAACTATGCGTCAAATCCAAGCTTTTTCAGTCTTCCTCGTACCGCCGATGCGCTGCGCTTTAGGGTAATGGCGATCTCACTCACCGGTACGGACTTCTTATATAGGTCAATGAGGCAGTCGTCATGATCTTTCGTCCATGGAACGCCTTGCATCTGTGTCTGCATATTCTCTGCTGTGAGAATTGCATCCAGATTGTCTATGATAAAATGCTGCGCGGCATTGTTGTAAACGACAACCTGATAGGGTCCATTGCTGCTCGTTCGTTCTTCCACGGAAATGCCGGTTTCTTCGCCAATTTTCGTTGGCCTTTTCGTGTGCTTTCCATCTGGTGCGAGTGCCCATTCCATCATTCCAATTTCCGTGAGCCACGTGAGAATTCCTGAATAGGTAAGTTTTTGCATAGTGTCATTATCAGCCAGAGCGTTTATCCGCTTGGCAATTTCGCTGGCCGGAATAGGCACCTCAGAATAGACAAACTGGCTTCTTTTCTCCATAGGGATTTCAAGAGGAAGCTTTTTAAGTTTCTTATTCACAGCCGACTTTGTCCCGCCATTTTCAATTACCTGCCGCAACACGTCAGATACGAAGAAAAAGCAACGTGATAACCGGACATTGTTGATAAGATCATCGTCTGGTGCCATGGTGCCATCGATGGGATTGATGCCGTTTGCCAGCTTGTCCATATACATTTTTGCCCGTTCTATTTTTTCAAGTTCAGTCATACGCTCCTCCTTACCCCACAACCAACTTATTCGTTTTCTTCAAAAACTTCGCCGGGATTGGGCGGTCCAGCTGCCAGGTGATGTTCATCGGCCTGCTACCCTCATGCTTCACATAGTTCGCCATGCCCAGATAGGTATACGCCTCCGCACTGCCAATCACATGGTCTGGCTTAAACTCACAGGCGGACAGTAACACCTTAAGTACATTCTACTTCTGTCTGTATTTGGGCTGAAAGTTTTTCTCTTATGGCAATGGTAACCTTGGGTATCCCGTAAAACTAATCAGGCCAATAACTCCGTCCTGGCTGGCGATGTATCTTTTCACCAGCCTATTTCGTTATGCTCTTTTTCGGTCTCGTAAATTTTGTGAAACTTTTTTCATTTCGGCTACTGACTTTTGTTTGCATGACTCCCCACATCAAAAAACTCAATTGCCATTTTACCAGACATTGTCCGTCATTCTTCAAAATCGGAATCCATATAATCCAACTTACTTTCGTTCAACAGCTTCTTTCGCTCCTGCCATTGCGGCATATACTGGTTTAAAATAGCGACAAACTCCGGACCATGACTTTTGACTTTCAGATGTGCCAGCTCGTGCAGGATTACATATTCAAGACTCTCTATCGGCTTCTTCGCCAACTGAAGATTTAGCCAAATTTTTTGTGTGTTTGTGTTGCAGGTGCCCCATTTGGTGGTCATATATTTGCTTTGCCAACTGCTACAGTAAAGCCCCGTAGTTTTCTCCCACTTGGAAAGATATTTTGCCACTTCCTGTTTCAAGAGGTTGCGGTACCATTCATTTACGAAGCTTTCTCTCTGCTTTGGACTGCTTTCTTTTCTAACCGTCAGAATAGCCTTGTCACCCGAAAGTGTGAGAGCATTGCCTTTGTAGCTGTATTCCACTTGAAGAAAGTACTGCTTACCCCAAACATATAATGTTTCCCCGGACACATACTGCCGCTCGCTTTGACGCGGCTGCTGTTGAAACTTCTCCTGTTGTTTTTTGATCCAGCCGAGTTTTGTCCGAACGAACATCGTAATTGCTTCATCCGTCAGTTGCGTGGGTGCCGATACACGAACCCTGCCGTCCGGTGGAAGCACAGAGAGATGCAAATTTTTAATATTTTTTCTGATAACTTCCACAGGAATATTGAAAATAACTATTTGCATCAGTACTCCTCTTGTTCCACAACAATTTGATAAATTCGCTCCACTTCGCTATCGTCATTCAAAAGTTGATA
>DXUR01000262.1 GCA_019417795.1 Clostridiales bacterium
GAGGGGGCGGCACCAGATTCACCGTGGGGATGCCGATGGTGTGGCCGATGCGGCGACCGTGCCGCACCGTCTGGGTCAGGATATGGGGATGGCCCAGATACTCCATGGCCCGCTCCACCTGTCCAAGGCTTACCAGACGGCGGATGTAGGTGGAGCTGACGGTGATGCCGTCGACCGTGACCTCCGGGATAATGTCGCAGCCAAGACCCAACTCGGCGCACTTGCTTTTCAGCAGCTCCGGAGTGCCTTGGTTCTTGTGGCCGAAGCGGTGGTCATGACCGGCCACCAGATGGACGGCGTGATACCGCTTGATGAGAATTTCCGTTACGAAATCCTCCCAGGAGGTAGTCATCATCTCCTTGTTAAAGGGGACCATGATGACATCGTCGATGCCGTAGAGACTTTTGGCCAGCCAGGCCCGGTCCTCCGGGGAGTTGATGAGGGGCACCGGTACGCCGGTGACTACCTCCTTCGGCGGCTGCGCCCAGGTGAACACCGCAGAGCGGACGCCCCGGCGCCTGGCTTCCTCCACGGTACGGCGCAGCAAGGCACCGTGGCCCAGATGGACCCCGTCGAAAAAGCCCAGAGCAATGACTTTTGGTTGAATGGACATGGTTTTATGCTCCAAAAAAGTTCTTGATAGATGTCAGCGTGCCGTTTTCGGCACGGGAAAGACAGAGAAATTCACCGTTTTTGCCATGGACCCGATAGGTGCCGTCCGCCAGCTCCGGCACCGTAATGGGGTTGCCGTTGCGGACCCGGGCTTCCTTGCCTGGAGAGGGCAGGGTATAAAGAGGATAGGCCGTGAACATGGATTCCACAGGCCGCAGCAGAGCTTCTCCTTGGGCCTGTACGTCCTCAAGGGAGACTGCCTCCGCCAGTGTGTACCCGGCGGCCATGGTGCGGCGGAGACTGAACATAGTGCCGCCGCAGCCCAGCGCTTGCCCGATGTCATGGCACAGCGTCCGCAGATATGTTCCCTTGGAGCAGCGGCAGCGGAGCAGATAGTCCGTCTCGCTGACCTGTTCCAATAGCTCTAACTCAAAAATGGTGATATTGCGGGGCTTCCGCTCTACCTCCTTGCCCTTTCGGGCCAGATCATAGAGCTTTTGGCCGTTGATCTTGATGGCGGAATACATGGGCGGGATCTGCGCGATAGGGCCGGTGAAGCGGGGGAGGACGGCTTCCAACGCCGCCCGGTCCACAGTGACGGGATGGGTCTCCAGCGTTTCCCCGGACGTATCCTGGGTGTTGGTGACCAGCCCCAGCCGCAGACCGGCGATATACTCTTTTTCGCCGTTTTCCGCGAATTCTACGGCACGGGTAGCCTGTCCCACAAACACGGGCAGAACGCCGGTGGCCATAGGATCCAGCGTGCCGCCATGGCCTACCCGCTTTTCCTTCAGAATTCCCCGGATCTTGGCGCAGACATCCATGCTGGTCCATCCGGAGAGTTTATCGATTATTACAATGCCGCTGGCCATAGGCGGTTCCTCATTTCTTGAAATCCGGGACGATCCGGGCGATGGCGTTCAGCATTTTTTCTTCTGCCTCCGCCTGGGTAACGCCCTCCAGCGTGGCTCCGGCGGCGCGGGCATGGCCGCCGCCACCCAACAGACGGCAGACCTCCGTGGCGTTGACCCGCTCGCCAGTGCGGAGAGAGAACTTCCAAACGCCGTCTCCCAGCTCCCGCATGGTCACGGCGCAGTCCACCCCCTGGATCTGGGGGCCTAAAGCGGAGAGGTCCTCCGCATCGCTCTCCGTGGCGTGGAATTTTTCCAGCAGAGACTGGGGAACAGACAGCACCGCCGTCCGGTTGTTGTCATAAAATTTTGCCTCTGCCAGCATGGCGGCCTCCAGCTGCATCCGCACACGGGATTTCGTCTGGAAGAACAGCTTGTTGACGGCGCGGTAGTCAATGCCGGTGTCCATCAGCTCCGCTGCGGCCCGGTGAGTGGCGGCGGTGACGTTGGAGTAGATGAAGCCGCCGGTGTCCGTGGAGATGGCCACATACAGCGGCAAAGCGATCTCTGGCGTCAGGGGCGTCAGCTCCCGGACAATGTCCAAGATCAGCTCGCCACAGGCGGCGGCCTCCGGACGGACGATGTTGGCCTTGCCGAAGCCCTCAAAGGAGGGGTGGTGGTCGATTGCCAGATCCACCTTATCCGCGTAAGACTTGGCATTGTCGGGGAACAGTCCCACCGTGGCGATGTCCGTAGATACCACTTTTTCCGGCACGAAGTCCGCCGGAGCGCTGTAAGGGGTAAAATAGGGGGCGGTATTCTCCGTCAGTCCGGGATTGGGCAGCAGGTAAGCGGTCTTGCCTATGGCCCGCAGCGCGGCGCACAGCCCCGCAGCACAGCCAACGGTATCACCGTCGGGCCGGATATGGGTCAGGATCAGGACGCGGTCAAAGGAGCGCAGCAGCGCGGCGGCCTCGGAAACGGTCAGCATCCCTTATTCCTCCTCCGGCAAAACGGCGTCATTGTCAGGGTTCACCGGCTTTACCTTCTCCGGATCCCGGAGAACCTCCAGAATGTGTGCACCGTAGGCGATGGAATCGTCAGCGATGAACTGAAGCTCCGGGGTGTAGCGAAGCTGCAAGGCGTGGCCCAGCTCCCGGCGCAGGAAGCCGGAAGCGGACTTCAGTCCCTTCAGCACATCCTTTTCCTGATTTTTATCCAGAACACTGACATAAATTTTGGAATAGCGCAGGTCTCCGGTGGTGTCCACACGGGTGATGGAGACCATGCCTACCTGAGAGACGCGGGGATCCTTCAGACGGCGAAGCTGGTCTGCCAGCTCCCGCTGGATCTCCTCATTGATGCGTCCGATACGGTTAGATGCCATAAAAATTCTCCTTTCTGATAGTGGGAGATGAAAACCGGGCGGCGGCTATGCCGCCGCCCGGGGTCAGTTGGAACAGATTTTTTGAGAGGGTTTAGCGGGGGATCTCCTCCATGGTGTAGCCCTCGATGATGTCGCCCAGCTTGATGTCATTGAACTTCTCCACGGTCAGGCCGCACTCAAAGCGCTCCTTGACCTCCTTGACGGAGTCCTTGAACCGCTGCAGGGAGCCGAGGACGCCCTCGTGGACCACGATGCCATCCCGAACCACACGGACGGAGCAATCCCGGCGCAGGCAGCCGTCCTGCACGTAGCAGCCGGCCACGGTGCCCACGGAGGAGACCTTGTAGGTCTCCCGGACCTCGGCGTGACCAAGGACCACTTCCCGGTACTTGGGAGCCAGCATACCCTTCATAGCGGTTTCGATCTCGTCGATGGCGTCGTAGATCACGCGGTACATCCGCATATCCACGTTCTGACGGGCGGCGCTTTCACGGGCAGCGGAATCCGGCCGGACGTTGAAGCCCACGATGATAGCGTTGGACGCGGCGGCCAGCGTCACATCGGACTCGTTGATCGCACCCACAGCGCCGTGGATGACCCGGACGTTGACCTCGTCATTGGACAGCTTCTCCAAAGAGGCCTTTACAGCCTCCACGCTGCCCTGAACATCAGCCTTGACGATCAGAGCCAGCTCCTTGCGCTCGCCGGACTTGATCTGGTCGAACAGGTTCTCCAGAGAGACCTTCTGCACGGGTGCGGCGGCCTTAGCGCGCTCCTCTGCCTTGCGCTGCTCCACCAGCTCGCGGGCCATACGCTCGTCAGCCACGGCGAAGAAGGGCGCACCGGCCACGGGAGCCTCGGACAGGCCCGCAATCTCCACGGGGACGGAGGGACCGGCCTCGGTGAGGCGGTTGCCCCGGTAATCCAGCATGGTGCGGACACGGCCCACGGAGGTGCCGGCGATGATGATGTCGCCCTGCTTCAAAGTGCCGTTCTGCACCAGCAAAGTGGCCACAGGACCCCGGCCCTTGTCCAGACGGGCCTCGATAACGGTGCCCTGACCGGCCCGGTTGGGGTTGGCCTTCAACTCCTGAACCTCTGCCAGCAGAGCCAGATTTTCCAGCAGGTTCTCAATACCGATGTGCTTCTTGGCGGAGATCTTGCACACGATGGTCTCGCCGCCCCACTCCTCGGGCACCAGACCGTATTCCGTCAGCTGCTGCATGACCCGGTCGGGGTTGGCATTTTCCTTATCAATCTTATTGACGGCCACGATAATGGGAATATTGGCGGCCTTGGCGTGGTTGATGGATTCCACGGTCTGGGGCATGATGCCGTCGTCCGCAGCCACCATCAAAATGGCGATGTCCGTCACCATGGCGCCCCGGGCACGCATGGAGGTGAAAGCCTCATGGCCCGGAGTATCCAGGAAGGTGATGGGCTTGCCGTTGATTTGCGCCTGATACGCGCCGATGTGCTGGGTGATGCCGCCGGCCTCACCGGAAGCCACGGAGGTGTTCCGGATGGTATCCAGCAGGGAGGTCTTACCGTGGTCCACGTGGCCCATGACCACCACTACGGGAGCGCGGGGGACCAGATCCTCAGGACGGTCCTCGGTGGTGTCAATGAGCTTCTCCTCGATGGTGACGACCACTTCCTTTTCCACCTTGCAGCCGAGCTCCTCGGCCACGAAGGAGGCGGTATCGAAGTCGATCATCTGGCTCAGGGAGGCCATGACGCCGTTTTTCATCAGGCACTTGACCACCTCAGCGCCGGTTTTCTTCATGCGGCTGGCCAGCTCGCCCACGCTGATCTCATCGGGGATCTGGACCTTGACGGGGGCCTTCTTGGCAATCTCCAGCTGGAGCTTGCGCATCTTCTCGGCCTCGTCCTGACGGCGCTTGTTGGAGAACACCTGGCCGCCCTGGCGGCTCTTGTTATTGCGGAACTTCTCCTTGCCGCCCTTCTGGGCCATGCGCTCGCCCCGCTGGCCGCCTAGCTCTTCCAGACGCTGGTCGTACTTGGCCAGGTTCACGTCGCCGCCCTTGCGGGTATCCACCAGCTTTTTCTCAGGCACGCGGGTGGTGGGCTGAGCGGTGGCTGTGGA
>DXUR01000263.1 GCA_019417795.1 Clostridiales bacterium
AGTACGCACAGCTTGTGCTGGGAGGAGAGATGGAGCACTATCTCTCGCTGGGATGCGACCACGGCAGGCTGGAAGATTAAGTCCCTATAAAGAACACGATGCCCACCGACCTATGGTTTGCCATAAGCTGGTAGCATCGCTTCTTATCCATAAGCAACTCGCTCTTTTCGGCTAACGCTTTTTTGTAAATGTTTCCCTTGCAGAATCTCGCCAGATTCTCTATAATAAGAAAGAGCTTTATAAATCTTCTTTCAAATGTTGAATCTGCTCTTGGAGGTGAGTAAGCCCATGACCGGCAGCGGCGCAAATAACCGTGATGTTAAAAAAATCAACCGCATCCGAACGATTCGCAGCATTTTTTCCTGCGACCGAATCTCGCAGCCGGAGCTTGCGGCAAAAGTCAACAATAGCTGGCCGACCGTATTGCAGAATGTCAAAGAACTGATAGCGATGGGACTGGTGCAGGAGGTCGGCACCTTTGAATCTACCGGTGGGCGCAAGGCGAGAGCATTTGCTCCCGTGCGGAATGCCAGACTTGCGGTCGGACTGGAGATCACCCAGAATCATGTCGGAGCAGTTCTGGTCGATCTGTCCGGTAACCTTCTCCACTATGAGCGTAAAAAGCGTCTTTATGAGCGGTCGGACACCTATGCGGAAATGCTTGCCGGAATCGTGCAGGGGCTGATTGAAAAAGAGGGCTGCCCGGTCGAAAAAATCTTGGGCGTCGGCATTTCGCTGCCCGGTATTCTGGACAAAGAGGGGCAGACATTGGTTTACTCTCATGCCTTGGGTCTGCGGAATGTTCCTACCGAAGAATTCAGCCGTTACATCCCATTCTCCTGCCGGTTCATCAACGACGCGAACGCTGCCGGACTTGCTGAAGTGCGCGACCTCGAATCTCCCCGCAGCCTTGTCTACCTTTCTCTGAGCAACAGTGTCGGCGGTGCGATTCTGACCGGTGGAGCGCTCTATGGCGGCGACCATCTTCGTGCCGGAGAGTTCGGGCACAACACGCTCGTTCCCGATGGCCGCCCCTGCTACTGCGGAAAAAAGGGCTGTCTGGATGCCTATTGCTCTGCAAAAGTCCTCTCTCAGCTGACCGACGGAAATCTTGCACTATTCTTTGACGGGTTGCGCTCCGGCAATGCAGCTTTGCAAACGGCATGGAATGAATACCTTTCTTACCTTGCTGTAGCAGTCAATAATCTGCGCATGACCTTCGACTGTGATGTAATTGTTGGCGGCTACGTTGGCGGCTTTCTGGCAGAGTTTGGCGAACCGCTCCGGGAAATGCTGGTCGAGCGTAATACGTTTGAGCCGGACAGTTCCTACCTGAAGTTCAGCCGCTATAGGCTGGAAGCCTCTGCGCTGGGAGCCGCTCTGCTCCATATCGAAGCCTTTATTCAGAACCTATAAACCTTCCCATCGAGGACGGCACCTGCTGTCCTCGTTTTTTTGCACAATTCCGCCGCTTTTTCCTTGTGCAGTTCTCCGAATCCGCGAAAAAGGGCTTGACTTTGGTTGTGCGGTGTGTTAATTTGTAGTCACATTCATAAACACTTTATAAAAGTTAATAAACAAATAAAAACGGAGGTCATCTTATGAAAGGCACAATGAAAGTTGCAGTCATGAACGGCATCGGCAAGATGGGCTACACCACCCGCCCGATCCCCACACCCAAAGAGGACGAGGTTCTTGTCAAGCTGGAATACGTTGGCATCTGCGGCAGCGATATGCACTACTATGAAACGGGTGCGATCGGCAATTATGTGGTCAAGCCACCGTTCGTGCTGGGCCACGAGCCGGGCGGCACAGTCGTGGAAGTTGGCAGTGCTGTCAAGCATCTGAAAGTCGGCGACCGCGTTGCGCTGGAGCCGGGCAAGACCTGCGGTCACTGCAAGTTCTGCCGTGAGGGCAAATACAACCTCTGCCCGGATGTCGTGTTCTTCGCTACCCCGCCGGTAGACGGTGTTTTTCAGGAGTATGTGGCACATGAAGCAAACCTCTGCTTCAAGCTGCCGGACAACGTAAGCACCATGGAAGGTGCGCTGATCGAGCCTCTGGCCGTTGGTTTCCACGCCGCCAATCAGGGCGGTGCTCATGCCGGTCAGACTGCGGTGGTCATGGGTGCAGGCTGCATTGGTCTGGTCTCCATGATGGCGCTGAAAGCCGAGGGTGTTTCCCGTGTTTACGTTGTAGATATCATGCAGAAGCGTCTGGATAAGGCTCTTGAACTGGGTGCAGACGGTGTGATCAACAGCCGCGAAAAGGATGCTGTCCAGACGATTCTCGACCTGACCGATGGTCTGGGCTGCGACCTCGTTATCGAGACTGCTGGTACAGAAATCACTACCCGCCAGGCCATTGAGATGGCGCAGAAGGGCGCAAACATCGTTCTGGTTGGTTACTCCAAATCCGGCGAGATGACCCTGCCTATGAGCCTTGCACTGGACAAGGAACTGACCTTCAAGACCGTGTTCCGTTATCGCCACATTTACCCCATGGCGATTGATGCCGTTGCTTCCGGCAAAATCAATCTGAAGGGCATTGTGACCAACATCTTTGACTTTGACGACATCCAGAATGCCATGGACAAGAGCATTTCGGACAAGGCCAACATCGTCAAAGCAGTGGTGAAGATTGCGGAGGAAACGAAGGTATGAGCTTTCCGCAGGTTCTGACCGGTGTGGCGCACATTGGCATCCCAACAAATGATCTCGACAAGACCATTGTATTTTACAAGAAGCTGGGGTTTGTTTCTGCGCTGGAAACAGTGAACAAAGCCGCCGGGGAGCGCGTTGCGTTTCTTCAGCTTGGCGATCTGATGATCGAAACCTATGAAAACCATCGTGCGGCGGAAAAGGCCGGAGCAATCGACCATGTAGCTCTGGCAACGACCGATATCGAAGCCGCCTTTGCTGCGGCAAAAGAGGCAGGGATGCACCTGCTGCATTCCAGCATCCAGTCACTGCCGTTCTGGGAAAACGGTGTTCGCTTTTTCATGGTCGAAGGCCCGAATAAAGAGAGAATAGAGTTCTGCCAGAAATTATAAGCATCGCGTCAAGAGGAGAAAGGAGCGCGCCGTATGAGTTACACAGCAGAGCCGAAACAGCAGGATACGAACATCAAAATCCCTCTGATCAGTAAAATCGCTTACGGCATGGGCGATGTGGGTTGCAACTTCAGCTGGATGTTCGTTGGCAACTTCTTGATGATTTTTTACACCGATGTCTGCGGTATCAGCATGGCGGCAGTGTCCCTCCTGATGCTGGTCTCCCGCTTCTGGGATGCCATCAATGACCCCGTGATCGGTTCGCTGAGCGACCGCACCCGTTCCCGCTGGGGACGCTACCGTCCATGGCTGCTGTTCGGCGCACCGGCAACTGCTGTGGTGCTCGTGCTGACGTTCTGGGCGCACCCCACATGGTCAGACAGTGCTAAGAGCCTGTATATGTACATTACTTACTGTGTACTGGTTCTGGGCTATACTTGCGTGAACATCCCTTATGGTACGCTCTGCGGCACCCTGACCCAGAACATCGAGGAGCGTGCGAAAATCAACACCTCTCGCTCCGTCTGTGCCATGATCGCCATCAATATCATCAACATCATCACCCTGCCTTTGATCTCTGCTTTTGGCGGTGATAATGCAGCACGGGGATATCTTCTGGTGACCGTCCTTTACGGCGGTATCTTCACCCTCTGTCACTGGTTCTGTTTTGCCAAAACCAAAGAGGTCGTCCAGCCCCCGGAGCGGAAAAAAGTCTCACTGAAAAAGCAGTTGGATGCAGCGCTTCAGAACAAGCCCTACCTGATTGCACTGGCGGGTCAGTTCCTGTTCGGTGTAACGCTGTATGGCCGCAATGCCGACCTGCTCTATTACTTCAAATATGTGGAAGGCAACGAGAATCTGTTTACCATCTACTCGATGATCCTGATCGTTCCCTCCATTCTGGGTGCTGCGGCATTCCCCTTCATGTTTGAAAAGCTGGGCAACAAAGGGCACACCGCTTCCCTTTTCGCTGCCGGAACCGGCGTTTCCCTGATTGCGCTCTATTTCTTCAGTGCAGTTTCTTCTCCCATTCCGTTCTATACATTCGCTGCACTGTCCCAGTTCTTCTTCTGCGGATTCAATACCGCCATCTACGCCATCGTTCCCGACTGCGTGGAGTATGGCGAGTGGAAAACCGGTGTCCGCAACGATGGTTTCCAGTACGCATTCGTTTCACTGGGAAACAAACTGGGCATGGCGATTGGCACCTCTGCGCTGGCTGGTGTGCTGAGTGCATTGAGTTTTGCCCCCAATCAGGTGCAGAATGCTGCCGTGCAGAATGCGATGCACTATGCATTCTCGCTGCTTCCCGGTGTGCTGTGGCTGATAACAGCGATTGTCCTGTTCTTCTACCGAATCAGTAAGCGTTCGTATAACCAGATTATGTCCGAACTGAACGCTAAAAAAACAGGTTGAGGTGATACCATGTTTGATGTTGTAGCTTTGGGAGAAAGCCTGATCGACTTTACCCCGAACGGAACCAATGCACAGGGCATCGAATTGTTTGCCCGGAATCCCGGCGGTGCACCTGCCAATGTCCTTGCCATGAATGCCCGTCTGGGCGGCAAAACAGCATTCATCGGAAAAGTCGGCAAAGACGGATTTGGCGATTTTCTCCGCCAGACCCTTGTGGAAAGCAGCATTGATGTGTCCGGTCTGGTGATTGACGAAAAGATTCCCACGACCCTTGCCTTCGTACAGCTTGACAGCAAGGGAGACCGCTCCTTTACCTTTTACCGGAACCCCGGTGCCGATGTGATGCTGACTTCGGCAGAAGTCAACAGGAATCTGATTGACGATGCTGCCATCTTCCATTTCGGCTCTGTCTCTCTGCCCTCCGACCCGAGCCGCACCGCCACGTTGGAAGCTGCGCGGTATGC
>DXUR01000264.1 GCA_019417795.1 Clostridiales bacterium
AGCGCGTTGTTGAGGGTTACACCAAGATGATCAATGAGCTGATGGAGCGTCACCCCGTTGGTAAGAATCCTCTGGGCTTCCGTAATCCGCTGGGCTTCAACGGTTTTAACGGCGGCCAGTACATCCACTACGACGCCGACCATGATGAGAAGGGCCGTCCTACCTATTAACTGCAATTGTTACCGCAATGCCATGGAGGCCTATGACCGCCATGGCATTGCGTGAATACAGCTGCAGATACTCGGATCTTTTCCCCTAACTACAAGATGGATTGTAGTCATCGATGCGTTGTTGTGTGCAGTGGACGATGCTCACAACAACTGTTTCGGTATGGGTGATAAGTTAAAGAGGGGGCGCAAAACAATGTCCTTTACCCCCAAAACATATAAAATGTTATTTGACCGTTGCGGCGCTTTGACGCGGACAACGGAGTGTCCTCAATTGTCATGTTTAAGGAGGCTTTCATGAAAAGAAACTGTTTTCTATTCATTCTCGCAGCATTGATGGTTGCTATGCTGGCGGGGTGTAGCAATGAAAATGCTGACAAAAATCAAATCAACATCAAGATTGGAACAGTCGCTTCTGAGAATGCCCCTGTTTCCAAGGCTCTTTTGAAAATGAAAGAAGAACTTGAAGAGAAGTCAAACGGCCGCTTTTATGTACAAATCTACTTTGGAGGACAACTTGGTGGCGAGCAGGAGATGCTGGAACTGACTCGTGTGGGAGATATCGAAATGGTTACAAGCCAGCACTTGAATGTTTCGGGTACAATCGGAACTCTTGCGGCGTTGGAAAGCTACTTTATGTTCGATGACTACGATCACGCATTTCGTTTTATGGACAGCCCTGGTGGTCAGAAGATGCTGGATGCATACCAACGTATGGACTTGCAGGGAATGGGCTTTTTCCCCACGGGCTTCCGCCAGTTTACCAACAACAAGCGTCCCATTGAGACAGTTGAAGATTTGAAAGGTCTCAAAATTCGAGGATACAGCCCGGTGCAGATCGCTGCATGGGAAGCTCTTGGACTCAACCTGACCGCTGTAAACTGGAATGAGTTGTTCACGTCCATGCAACAGAATTTAATAGATGGACAAGAGAGCGCATTGTCTTCCATCTTCGAGCAAAAATTTTACGAAGTGCAGAATTATATCTCATTGACATCCCACCTGATATCTTCCGATATCCTTGTTTGCAATCAGACTTGGTTCGATTCATTGACTTCTGAAGATCAGAACTTGATTACTGAAGCGGTCGCAAACGCCGTTCAGTATCACCGTGAGACACTGACCTCGCAGGAAAATTCTTATATTCAGGCATTTGAGGAGTACGGCTGTCGAGTCACCACTGTTCCACAAGAGACACGAGACAATATGAAAAAGATTGTGGATGCGGTTGTGAATCCGGCAATCATCGAAATGGCTGGCGAGGAGACCTTCGACTTCGTTCAAGAATGGGTAGAAAAAACGAGAACGTAGTCTTTGCGGAAATTGTTGAATGTTGAAGAAAAAAGGGAGGCACGCAATGAAAAAGTTCCTTCGTTGGCTTGATATCAATTTTGAGCCCCTCTGTATGACGGTTATGTTTTATCTGATGAGTGGGCTGATGGTTCTGCAAGTCATTCTGAGATTTGCATTCCATACAGGATTCGCATGGGGCGAAGAAGTTTCGCGTTTTATTTTTGTGTGGCTGGTATTCTTATCTATTCCCTATGCGGTGCGGAATGCCCGACACATTAGCATTGACTTTATTCGAGAATTTTTGCCTGTCCCAATAAAAAAAGCAGTGATGATCATTGTGGATGCTGTAGCCTTAATGATGTTTGCACTGTTTCTGAAGGACTCCGTGCTGGTGGTGAAACATGCGCTTTACTACGGAGATACCGCTCAGACCTTGAACGCAAATCTGAGCGTGGTCTATAGTGCTGCGGTCATAGGATATGCTCTGATGGAAATCCGAATGCTTCAAGCTCTGATTTGGAAACTGCGGCATCTTCACAGCTCGTATGATCTCTTCCAGAACACCAATGGCCGCTATTCAGGCGCCACAAAGCTTTTCTTCATGCCGGCACACACGAGAGAGGAAGAAGAAGCATTGATGGATTCCGAGGTCGTCAAAGAGTGTGAGAGATTCATTGATAGAAAGAAAGGAGCAGTAAAATGATTGCGAAACTGTTAATTCCTTTTGTAGTCCTAATTTTTGCCTCTGTACCCATTGCTTTCTCTCAAGGCCTTGCATCCCTCTTTTTGATGAGCGTGGAAGATGTCATTTCTGGAGAGAGCTTTGTCAAAGGTATTACAGCGGGACTGAACTCCTTCACGCTTGCCGCAGTTCCATTGTTCACATTTGCGGGCGATATCATGGGAAAGGGCGGCATTTCCCGGAGACTTCTTGACTTGGGTCGGATTGTTTTTGACCGGTTTACAGGTGGCCTTGGCATGGTTGCAATCGTTGCATGTATGTTCTTTGCTGCGATTTCTGGTACCGGTTCTGCTACGGTGGCGGCCATCGGTTTGATTATGATTCCTGTCATGGTAAATGCCGGTTATGATAAGCCCTATTCGGCCTCCTTAGTAGCGACAGCGGGTACAATCGGAACGATCATTCCGCCCAGTGTCTGTATGGTAGTCTATGCTGTTGCGGCGAATGCTTCGGTTACGTCTCTGTTTACTGCAGGCTTCCCGGTAGGAATTATTACCGGTATTGCACTGTGCATTTATTCCTACTTTGTTGCCAAAAAGCGGAAGTACTATCCCAAAGAAGTCCACCATTATACTGGAAAAGAGATTTGGAAAATTTTTGTGGATGCTATCCCTTCTTTGCTGATTCCAGTTCTTGTGCTGGGCAGCATCTATGGCGGTATCTGCACCCCCACAGAAGCTGCGGCCTTTGCCTGCTTTGTTGGAATTATCATCAGCTGCTTCGTCTATAAGGAAGTCAAGATTTCTGAATTGCCTTATCTGGGGTTCCGGGCTGTGATGCTGTGCACTCCGGTTCTCTTCGTGATCGGTATGTCTTCCGGCTTTGGCAAAGTTCTTGCAATCGCAGATATCCCGACGATGATTGCTGAAGCGATTCTGGGACTGACGACCAACAAGATTCTCCTGTTGCTGCTGATCAACATCCTCCTGCTGTTTGTCGGTGCCTTTATGGAGACAAACGCAGCTATCATCATTCTCACGCCTATCCTACTTCCCATCGTTAAGGCCGTTGGCGTAAGTCCCGTACATTTCGGTATGATTATGATTTTGAATCTGGCGATCGGTTTCATCACACCGCCGTTTGGTGCGAACCTCTTTATGGCCAGTGAGATTTCCAATGTAAAATATACAACTCTTGCAAAAGCTATTTGGCCGTGGATTTTCGTCATGGTTGCTGTTTTGATGCTGGTTACTTATATTCCGCAAATCAGTACGTTCCTGCCTCAACTGATGGGAATGTCAGTGTGATGAAAAGTAGAGTAAAATGGTTGAAAGCGAAAAATAGTTGATCGCACGGGTAAAGGGCGCTATTTTCGCTCTTTACCCGTGTTTACATCAAAAGAGATGTAGGAGGAAATTATGGCTAAGGTTTTAAAAAGCCCTGCAAAATATGTGCAAGGCGCAAACACTCTTTTTGAATTCGATCGTTACCTACAGGGAATGGGGAAACGTCTCACGGTGATTCTTAGCCAAGGCGGTGTGAAACGGCTGCAAAGTACGTTGGAAAAAACCTTTGCTGGAAAGAATTTTGAAGTGACTTATGTGGTTTTTCAAGGTGAAGCTACACAAGCTGAGGTGGAACGCATTTCTGCCATTGTCCTTGAGAATAATTGCACGGCAGTGGTAGGTATTGGCGGTGGTAAGGTGTTGGATACCGCTAAGGCTGTAGCTCACACCACAGAGCGACCAATGGTCATCGTGCCCACAGTGGCGTCCTCTGATTCGCCCTGTAGCTCTGTCAGTGTATTATATCACGAGGATGGATCTTTTGACCGATATTTATTCTTAGATAAATGCCCGGAAATGGTGTTAGTGGATACATCTGTCATCGTGGCGGCTCCGTCTCGACTGCTAGTGGCTGGCATGGGTGATGCTATGGCCACCTGGTTTGAGGCTCGCGCCTGTCGTGCATCTGGCAAAAATAATCAGGTACATGCTAAGCCTACCTATGCTGCTACTGGCCTTGCACAAATGTGCTGGGATAATCTGCGACATAGTGGCCTTGCTGCTAAGCTGGCGGTAGATGCGCATGTATGTACTGAGGCGGTAGAAACCATCGTAGAGACTAACACATATCTTTCCAGTGTTGGTTTTGAAAGCGGTGGTCTTGCTGCCGCCCATGGAATTCAGAAAGGATTTACATTCATTCCTGCATTACATCAGCAGCTCCACGGCTTTAATGTGGCCTTTTGCGTACTGGCGCAATTAGTGCTGGAGAACTCTTTGATCGAACTGAAGGAGGTCATGGATTTCAGTGACTCTGTTGGCTTGCCTATTTGCTTTGCAGATCTGGGATATGTTGATGTGGTACCAGAGGAAGTGCGTACTGCCGCTGAGAAGGCCTGCGTTCCCACGAGCACCATCCACAATATGCCCTTTGAAGTTACAGCCACCATGGTTTACGAGGCTTTGATGGCTGCAGATGCCTATGGCCGTGCTTACCACACTCACAAGGGCGGCTGTTAGAGTTTGGCGGACATGTGACTTTGATGATGACTTCTTCAATATCAGAAGAAAAGTTATTGGAGCCGTCACGTGAGATGGCCGGTGAAATAATCACATGTTTCAAAAGTTGTAAAAGACAATGACCGGAGGCGAGAAGGACACTCCGCCTGGATATAGCCAAACTCAAAGTCCACAAAGACTTATGCAACACCCACAATGAAGACTGTGAAGTTTTGAAGCAGCTTATTGGCGCTTGAAAGAGCCTTCGGTACATAT
>DXUR01000265.1 GCA_019417795.1 Clostridiales bacterium
CGTAGCCTCCGCCGTGCTGGACGAGAGTACGCCCAAGGACCTGTCCAACGCGCCATCCCTGATTTTGCGCTGCGTGGGGAAGCAGGAATCCGCGTGGGAGGTGGCGAAGCGCTACAACACCACCATCGCGGACATTTTAGCAGCAAATCAGTTGGAGCAGGAATCCGAGATCCCCTGCGAACGGCTCCTGCTGATTCCGAAAAAGAGGGCGTAAGAAATCGAAGCCAATCCCAAACAGAAGTCCGCAAAAAGTCCGGTACGTGTCTCTTTCAAAAAAGAATCGTGCAGCCCCCTCGTTTTGGCTGCCAACGCAAAAAGGCTTGCTGTCGATTGACAGCAAGCTTTTTTAGTCTCTGTATCGGATCGCAACAGGGCGACAGTTGGGCCAGTGGTTCCCACATGGGATCATGAGCACTCCACCGCGACCTTGATCACGTTGTCTCGCCGGTTTTCAAAGAGCTCGTAGGCCTCTTCGATCCTGCTGAGGGGATAGGTGTGGGTGATGAGCGGCTCGGTGTCCAGTTTCCCCTCCGCGATGAGACGCAGCGTTTCCTCGCAGTTGCAGCCGTCCACGCCACCGGTCTTGAAGGTGAGGTTCTTGCCGTACATATCCGGCAGCGGCAGGACCTGGGCCTTGTCATACAGTGCCACCACCGTCACGATGGCGTTGGGTCTCGCGCACTCCCAGGCCAGACGGAAGGTAGATTCCGCGCCGGCCACCTCCAACACCACGTCCGCGCCGCCGTGGTCGCTGTTGGTGCGTACAAAATTCAGGCACTCGTCCGGCGAGACCGTCAGCACCTCCGGATAATGCTTGTTGATGAAGCGGACGCGGCTCTCATCCTTTTCGCAGACAACGATGCGCTTCGGCTGTTTCAGCATCACGCAGAGCAGCGTGCAAATTCCGGTGGGGCCTGCTCCGAGGATCAACACGGTGTCCTCCGCTGTGATCTCAGAAATACGAGCCGCCCAGAAGCCGGTGGCGAGGACGTCCCCCACCAGCAAAGCCTGCCGGTCGGTGACGCCGTCTGGAATTTTGTTCAGGCCCTGATCGGCGAAGGGTACCCGCACGTATTCCGTCTGGCCGCCGTCAATGCGGCAGCCCAAGGCCCAGCCGCCGTTTTCATCGGTACAGTTGTTTACAAAGCCCTTCTTGCAGAAAAAGCACTCGCCGCAGAAGGTCTCCACATTCACCGTCACCCGGTCCCCCGGCTTGACATGGGTCACGGCGCTGCCCACCGATTCCACAACGCCCACCATCTCGTGTCCCACCGTGATACCGGGAACGGCCCGGGGAACGCTGCCATGCTTGATGTGCAGATCGCTGGAGCAGATGCTGGCCAGCGTCACCTTCACAATGGCGTCCCGCTCGTGCAGCAGCACCGGCTTCGGCTTTTCCAGCAATGCAAATTTTCCCTTTTCAACGTATGTGTAAGCCTGCATTTCCTGATCCTTCCATTCATTTCAGTTGATTGATATATGTTACCACAGCATACCGTTTTCCGCAAGGAGAAGCAGGCCCGATGAGAACGCAGCGCTCTGATTGCGAGCCGGAGTGTTTCCACCCCTCCATTTTGACGCAGAAAAGCGCCCCGCTTGTGAGACTGGCACATCTCACAAACGGGGCGCAAATATGGGGCGTACTTATTTCCGCTTTTCCTGCCATTCCCGCAGAGGTTTCAGTTCCTCGAACAGACGCAGATAACTCTGATACCGGCTGGGCTGGAGTTTCCCCGCTTCCAGAGCTTCCCGCACGGCGCAGCCCTTTTCCTTGGTATGGCTGCAATCCAAAAACTGGCACTCCCCCAAATAGGGAGCGAACTCCCGGAAGGTCTCCGGCAGGCGGTGTTTCAGCTCCAGATTCAGTTCCTCCGTTTCAAAGGAGGAAAATCCCGGTGAATCCATGATCTCCGCCCCGCAACTCAGACGGAACAGCTCTACATGGCGGGTGGTGTGGCGTCCCCGGCCCAGCGCCGTGCTGATCTCCCCGGTCTTTAGCTGGAACGCCGGGTCCAGCGCGTTCAGGATACTGGATTTCCCTACGCCGGAATTGCCTGTAAAGGCAGATAGCTTACCAGTGATCAAGGGGATCAGTTCCTCCAGACCCTCTCCGGTCTCCGCGCTGATCCGCAGTGTCGGGAACCCGGCGGCGGTATAGATGCGGTACAGTTCCTCTGCCGGGTCCAGATCGCACTTATTCAGCAGCACCACCACCTCGCAGCCCTTCAGGGCAGCGATGGCCGCAATGCGGTCGATGAGAAAGGGGTCTGTTTTGGGGATGGCGGCGGAGCCGATCACAACCAACTGGTCGATATTCGCCACCGCCGGCCGCTCAAAGGCGTTTTTCCGGGGGAGGATAGACTCTACGAACCCCTCGCCGTTTCCCAGCTCCCGGACCGTCACCCGGTCCCCCACCAGAGGGGACAGGCCCTCCTTCCGGAATTTTCCCCGGGCACGGCAGGTCAGCACCTCCGCGCCGGTATCCACATAGTAAAAGCCGCTGAGGGCTTTTTGAATCCGTCCCTCTGCCATCGTATCAACCAAAGCTCCGCTCATAGGATTGCTTCTGATCCAGCACGCCGTCAAAGTAGACCTTCACCATTTTCCGGCCCGTGCCGTAAAGAGTGGTGCTCACGGCTCCGTCCGCCTCGTAGACAGTCTCGCTGTACTGGGGATTCGGCTCGTCGCCCACATAGATCTCCACCTTGACAATGTCCTTTCCGTTCTGGGGAATGTCCACCATGATGGGCAGGGCGCTGCTGGCCAGTCCCGCACTGACCCGGAACTTGATGGTCGTCCACTCCGGCACGGTCTCGCCGCTGGCCGGACTCTGCCAGACAATGGTGCCGCCGGGCTTGTCGCTGTCCACTACCTCCACATCCGCGGCGTCGCAGGTCAGCTTGTAGCTTTCCAGCTGGGACAGCACACTGTCAATGCTCATTCCCACAAAGGGCAGGACCGTTACCGGTTTGATGTCCGGGCCCTTGCTGAGGATCAGCTTTACGGTATCGCCCTTTTTCAGGATCTCGCCCTGAGCCGGCTCCGTCTTGATGACGTACCCCTCCGTGATCTCCTCGGAGAACTGCTTCAATTCCTCCGGGGCCTCCACGGTCAGCTCCAGATTGTATTCCTTGTTCAGCTTTTCCAGCAGGATACGGGCGTCCTGCTCGGATTTGTTTTCCAGATCCGGCACCTCGCCGGTCTCCTCACCGGCGCTGACCCACACCTGGATCACCAGCTGGCTGCCCTTCCGGGTCTCCCCCTTCTTGGGGTCCTGCCGCAGGATATGCCCCTCCGGCACGTCGGCGCTGAACTCAGAGCCGGCCTTCTGGATCTCAAAAACACCTTCGATCCGGGGATCGTTCTCCGCTACCTCGATGGTCATGTTATACAGATCCGGCACCTGATACTGGTCCACCACCGCAGGAGCAAAGGAGCCGAGGATGGTCTTGAACAGCACGATCACCACGGCCACCGCCGCCACCGTCACCGCGCCCACCAGCACGCCCCGCTTGCCGTTTCCGGCGCGGCGTGGCTCCTCGTCCTCGTCCCGTTCCCGGCGGGGATAATTTCTCTCCGGCTGATGGACGGGGATGGTCACCGTATGGCTGGGCATGGTGCGAATGGTCCGGGTAGGCTCGTCATTCTCCTCCGGACGCAGGTCCGAAAGGTCGAATTTCATCTCCACCTCCGGATTCTTCCGGAAGGCCTCCAGATCCGCGATCATGGCGTCCGCCGACTGATAGCGGTGCTCCAGATCCGGGGCCATGGCCTTCATGCAGATCAGCTCCAACTGCTCGGGAATATCGGGATTGATCTCCCGCGGAGCCAGCGGAATGGAGCTGAGGTGCTGGATGGCCACGGAAACGGCGGACTCTCCTTCAAAGGGCAGCCGTCCGGTGAGCATCTCGTAAAGCACCACGCCGGAGGAATAAATATCGCTGCGGGCGTCGGGCCGGTCGCCCCGGGCCTGCTCCGGGGAAATATAGTGGACGGAGCCAAGAGCCTCCTGCGTCAGGGTCTGGGCGGAATCCGCCAGACAGGCGATGCCGAAATCGGCCACCTTCACGCTGCCGTCCCGCAGGACCATGATGTTCTGGGGCTTGATGTCCCGGTGGATGATGCCACGGCTGTGGGCGTGGCTGAGGCCCCGCATGATCTGGGTGATGAAGTGCAGAGACTCCCGCCAGTTCAGCTGGCCCCGCTTCTCCATGTACTGCTTCAACGTGATGCCGTCGATCAGCTCCATGACGATATATTCCATATCGCCGCCCCGGGACACATCGTACACCGATACGATGTTGGGGTGAGACAGCTGGGCAACAGCCTGCGACTCCGCGTTGAACCGGCGGCGGAACTCCTCGTTCTGCGCCAGATCGCTTTTCAGAATTTTGATCGCCACCAGACGGTTGAGGCGATGGCATTTTGCCTTGTAGACGATCGCCATGCCGCCTGTGCCGATGCGCTCCAGGATCTCATAGCGGTTGTCCAGCATTTTTCCAATGTATTGATCCATACGTCTCCCCCCTTCTTACAGCTTCTGCATCAGGACTGCCGTCACGTTGTCCGGCGCGCCCTGACTTTTGGAAATATGCAGCAGCCGATCCAGACAGGTGTCCAGATCGCCGCCGTGGACGATCTCAAAGAGCATTTCCTGATCGGTGACGGTGTTCACCAGTCCGTCGGTGCACAGCAGGATAAAGTCCCCCTGCTCCATAGGGCGGATATACCCGTCGCAGGCGGCGTTGGTATCCCGGCCCAGAGCGCGGGTGATGAGGTTCCGCCCCGGATGGCGGCGGGCCTCATCGGCGGTGATGTCGCCGTGGTCCACCATGGTCTCCACCAGAGAGTGATCCTTGGTGATGCGGGTGATCCCCGCCTCCGTGATGTAGTAGGCCCGGCTGT
>DXUR01000266.1 GCA_019417795.1 Clostridiales bacterium
ACAGACAATTCATGTTCGATGCACACGCGGTCAGAGAGCCGCCGCAGGGCAAAGGACGAACCAATGAAATTATGAAATTTCCGGGAGCGGTCAAAGGCCGTCGCATTGAAATAAATGTGATTGTGGATATGGGCCTTGTCGGTATGCGTACAGACGAAGAACTGATACTTTCCCTTTGTCCAGCGCATCGCCGTTTCATAGCCGATACGGTTTGCTTCTTCCGCCGTAACCTCCCCGGGCAGGAACGCCTGCCGGATCTGAAAGAACAGGGCCCCGCGAGACACGGCCCGGCCTGTCTCTGCAAGGTATTGACTTTTTACCAGAAGAAACTCGGCGGGAGCCGTGTTCGGATCGCAGAGATAGGAAGATACGGCTCCCAGCTTTTCCGGGTTCAGACCATAGGTGAAACGATCCTCCATCGTTTGAATTGCACTTTTTCCCGCCGCTGTTTTATAAGGGCGGATGTAGGTGGTCGCCGTAAAAATCCCTCCTTCCGGCAAACAGTATTTTTACTTTGGGACACTTTGTCCCGAAGTAGAAAAAGCCGGGGAGCGGTATCAACCACTCCCCGGATGGGTCAGAGCTCTACCAGCGCGGAGAGCTGTTTCAAGAGATCAGACAGCGGCCCCCACAAAGCGGCATAGTCCCGCTGCAAGGCCGCGAGTTCTTCGGGATAAATCGCGCCGTAGGTGTTGGCTTGAATTGCCACTTGGTTCAGATTGTTGGAGCAGCGCCGCTGGAGCGAAACCAGCTCACGAACAGGCGAAAGGTCAACATGAAGCACATACCCACTCAGGGCCATTTTCCGCATATAGGCTCCCATGTTACGGATGCCAGCCTCCGCCATACGTTCTTGAATCAGGGCCTGCTCCGCCTCCGACACCATCACATGAAGATGGATCGGACGGCGGCGTTTCTTTGTCATCGCTCCTCACGCTCCCGGCTGCGGCAGGCGCGGGGCGGCTCCTTTACCTTATCCAGCGGCTTTTCCTGTTCGTCTGCCGGAACAGGGTGCGGCAAATGAAATTCACGGTGCAGGCGCAGCACCTCCAGTACAGACAATTCCTGTTCACGTTTCTTTTCCATATACGCACCTCCTTATCTATCGCCACGGTCAGGCTGCCTGCGCTGGGGAGCCGGAGCCTCCGAGCCGCGATCTGCCTCCGCCAACTTTGCCGCATTTTTCATCTGCTCGGCAATCGGACGGGGCCTGTCGGGATTATCAGGCGCAGGACGCAGCTCATAGTCGGATGCCTGTTTTTCCGTTAGCGGGCGGGTATAGGTAAGATAGCCCCAAGCCAAGAACGAGCCATTTTCCACCGGGATGCGCTGATCGTAATTGAAGATTTCATCCGGCTTGTTATAAGGCGGCTTCGGGAATGTCCCGATGTCCACAGGCCGCTGGGTCGAATAATACTTGTAAAGGCCGGGAGCCTCGGTCTGCCTGATCCCGACGTTATAAATACGCTGATAGTCCTGCACCCGGTCTGTGAAATCCTGTTCCATCGCGGTGCGGTCATTTCCATAGTGACCCCATTCATACTGCCGCTGGCCGTCCTTGTCATCATAGCAGGCCCATGTGACATAGCGGGATGGCGCGGTGGGATGTTCGCCCAATGCAAATCCTCGCCCATTTTCCAGCATGACCGCCTTCAAAATAGCATAACCTTGATTTTTGTCCATAGTACACCTCCCATCATCGAGACATTTCTTTGTTTTCTCTTTTCACAAACGGCTGGAGCTGATAGGGGCTTGTACCGTCCTCGGGCCGCAGAAAGTCTATCCGGGCCGCAGCACGGATGGCGTTCTGGTTAAGCTGCCGCTGCCATGCCCCTTGGCTGGGAGCCCACTTAAAGCCGTTGCTTTTCAGTTCCTGCCGCTGATCGGCATCGGGCTTTTCCTCGAAAATAAGCTGCAAACGGTTTTCAGCCTCGTTGATTTTTGCCTCGCCTCCGGGGAATGTCCAGCCTGCAAACTCGGAGCGGTTGCTCAGTTCCTCAATGCGCTGGCGCACACGGCGGATGTTGGCGTTGTTGTTGGAAAGCAGATAGGCGGGGTATGGCTTGCTTTTGTCCAAGTGCCATGACTGCGCCATATCTGCTTTGAGCTTTTCTGCCTGCTCCGGCGTAAGCTCCGGGCAGCCGTCCAGCGTTTTGTGTTTCCGAAAATACGCATTGACCGCCTTCATGGTGGCCTGCTGGGACTCCAGCCCCTCCAGCTTTTTTGTCAGCTTTTCCACGGCCAGATCATCGTCTGCGCTGATCCCGCCCATACCAACAGAGCGGATTTTATCAAGCAGCTTTGAAATCTCCGCATACTCTCCATAGTTGCGATCCCGGGCGGCGTTCTGCTTGTGCTTTTTTGCCACAGGGAAATTGCCGCCCCCGGAGATCAGAATAGAGGGCACCCGGGCATCAATCACATTGCGTTCATTCAGATTTTCCGCAAGTTTCCGGGCATAGCGATCCACCAGAGCGTCAATCTTATCATGGTACATGGGATCGACACGGGCTTTCTGGCGTTCCGCCGCTGCATACGCTTCATCGACCATTGCCCGGTAGCCCGCCGTAGCGGAGCCCGGCTGATAGTCGGAAAAGCTGTTCATATCTTTTGCCCGCTTTGCGGCTTCTTCGTTGATCGGATAATATTTCGGCATAGTACCTCCTTCCACAAAAGCCGGAACTTTGGGACAAATTGTCCCAAAGCCCCGGCAGCTAAAATGTTGACAGCATCTCACGGAAACAGGGCCGGACATAGAAACATACACCTCCCGCAGAAAAGGGTCTTAAAAAGCCTTGTCATAAGCGGGTTTAGGCTGGCCTAATTGTCAACACATCAGCCCCGTTTTTTCCGCATATATTCCCGCTGCTGTCTGCGGTGTGCCGCCTTTGCACAGGCCGCCGAACAATAGGTTTGCCGTCCATCAGGAGCCACGGCTCTGCCGCATACCGGGCAAGCCTTGAAATCCGGCCTTGACCCCTCTGCCAGCAGCGCAGCCTCCAGCGCCGGATCAAGGGGCAGAACTGCCTCGCGGAAGTAGCGGCAATAAGCCCCCGTCCAGCATTTCCCAAACATATAGCACTCGCAATCCAGCGGCAGGCAGCCGCAGTCCCGGTCATAGTTGGCACACCATTTTGACACCAGCCTGCGGATTGCCGCTTTTTCTGTCCGGGTCAGTTCTCGGCCCACAGCATCACCTCCCGTTGCCCGGTGGTTTGAGCTGCTCCCGGTAGCAGAACACGCAGCCGATCCCGCGCCAGTAAGGGCAGCCGTCACAACGGGAGCCCTTCGGCGGCAGGCTGGGCGGCACACCCTTAAAGTAGCTTTTTTCTTTCATAAATCCCTCATAGGGGTTGTTGGTAAATCTCATTCATTATCCTCGCTTTCGGTATCGTCCTCGTCCCAAGGCGGCCCATCGTCCTCGGGATCGTCATAATCAGCCAGTTCCTCACTGTAATCCTCTTCGGGTACAGCAGCTTTTTCATGCTTCGGGCGGTAAATTTTGAAGTACCAGCCTGCACCGCCGCCCAGAACAGCCACTGCCAAAATCAGCAGAAGCGTCCCGGTATTGCTTTTCTGCTGGGGCTCGGGTTCCGGCTCCTCCGCAGGTTCCGTCACCGGAGCGGGTTCGGGAGCTGTGCCAGCACACTCGGTCATGTTGACCGCGCAGACCTCGCAATCCGTATGGATGGCTCCGGGCGCACATTTTTCTGTGCAGGAGCAGGCCGGAAGTTCTCCGCCAGCGGCCTCCAGTGCCGCCAGCAGATCGGCTTCATCCACCATGTTCAAAAAGTAGGTGTGATACTGTTCGCCGTCCTCGTCCACAGGCTTGTCATAATCAATGACAATGTAAAAGGTGTTGCCGCCGCTGGTTTCCACCGTGATGAACTGTTTGTTGGTTGCAGCATCGTAGAGCAGATCGCGGGTCACAAGGTTTCCATCCTCCGAAAAGCCCTCGCCCGGGGTAATGGTAGGTGCAGGTTCCGGGGCCGGAGTTTCTTCCACAACAGGCGGTTCCTCATTTCCACTGTCCGAATAGGCGTAGGCCGGAATCGCAAAGCCGCATAAAAGAACGGCGGAGCAAAGCCCCGCCGCCAACATACGAAAGTGTTTCATATTCAGTTTTCCTCCTTCTTTTCTTCTTCGGACTTCGGGACACTTTGTCCCAAAGTGCCACCGTCCTTCAGCTTTTCAAACAGCAGCGGGAGCTCCGTAAGGGAAATGCTCATGCCGCGCACAATGTCCACGATCTCGCTGTTTTCCGCCTCCAGCTTTTTCTGCTCCAGCTCCTTGAGCCGGGCCTGCTGTTCACTGATTTTGGCCTTGACCTTATCAATCTCGGCCTGAATTTTCATGCTTTTGGTAGTTGCCATTTCAAAACCTCCTGTCACGGTAAACGCCCGTAGGCGTAAAAATGAGATTGCCAGTAGCTTGTATTCAAATTTGCGTAGCCGATGGGATCTCCGCAATGCAGCATTTTCCCGTCACCGACATAAATCCCGCAATGGCTCACGCCCGGCGTGTCATAGGTGCCTTTGAAGAACACCAGATCACCGGGTTTGGGAGAACTGGTCGGCGTACAGATGTTATAGAGCCCCTGGGCTCCCAGCCTGCCCACATTCCAGCCGGAGTGATTGATGACCCACGAAACGTACCCCGAGCAATCAAAGGAAGTGGCGGGAGAACTGCCGCCCCACACATAGGGATAGCCGATATATTTCTGCGCCTCGGCAAGCATCGCGGCAAAGGTTTCATCGTCCAGATATTCTCCGGGCACTTCGTAATCACCGGGTTTCCCGGTAATGTACTTGTTCACATAGGGAGAATCCGGGAACAGATCGGGGCGGTTTCCCAGCGTTGCCATATAGATGGCATACCG